>DASVZD010000038.1:0-12200 GCA_036391815.1 Rhodocyclaceae bacterium | reverse complement strand
GCCGGCGCCGCGGCGTCGGTCACCGGTGCGGCAGCCGCCGGCACGGGAGCGGGCGCCGGGGCGGCAGCGGGAACGACCGGCGGCACCGCCTCTTCGCTCTTCTGGTTGCAGGCGGAAACGGCGAGGCAGACGAGGGCGGTGGCGAACAGGGAACGCTTCATGGGGAGGAATCCTTCTCGATGACGATGGGGCGACCGCAACTCGCGGTCTGGCCGCCACGATAGCGGGGCGGTTGCCCCGGGACAAACGACACTTTATGATGCGACGCGTAAGAAGAACTTAATCGCGCATGACCTATCGCCTGCCGCCGCTCGCCGCCTTGCGCGCCTTCGATGCCGCGGCACGCCACGCCAGCTTCAAGAAGGCCGCCGACGAACTGCACGTCACGCCGGCTGCCGTCAGCCAGCAGATCAAGGCGCTCGAGGATTACCTCGGGCTTGCGCTGTTCCGCCGCCTCGTGCGCTCGCTCGAACTGACCCCGCAGGGGATGGCGATGCTGCCCAAGCTGCGCGAAGGCTTCGAGTGCCTGGCGGCGGCCATTGACGCCACGCGCGAGACGGGCGACGGCGCCCTGGTGGTCACGGCGCCGCCGTCTTTCGCCTCGCGCTGGCTGGTGCCGCGGCTGTCGCGCTTCGCGGCCGCCAACCCCGGTGTCGAACTGCGCCTGGCGGGCAGTCCCGACAGCGTCGACCGGCACGGCGAGGCGCCGGTGTTCGGCGACGGCATGTTCGATCCGCGCGACAGCGCCAGCGAGGTCGCCATCCGGTTCGGCAGCGGCGACTATCCGGGATTCCGCGTCGACAAGATCTTCGTGCCCGATCGGATTCCCGTTTGCAGTCCTCGGCTGGCCACGACGCGGCGTCCGCTGGCCAAGCCCGAGGACCTGCGCCAACACGTGCTGCTCCACGACGATACCGTCGCTGCGGAGGACGGGCGCGGCGACTGGGAGCGCTGGCTCAAGCTGGCCGGCGTGCGCGCCGGGACAGTCGACCCGCGCCGCGGGCCGCGCTTCTCGCACATGGTGCTGGCGGTGGAGGCGGCGCTCGATCGCCAGGGCGTTGCGCTCGCCATGCGGCCGCTGGTCGAGGCCGACGTGGCGGCCGGACGGCTGGTGGTTCCGTTCGACTTGCCGCTGTCCTCGCCCTACGGCTATTTCCTGGTGATGCCCGAACTGGTGGTGCAGCGCCAGTCGGTCGCCGCATTCCGCGCCTGGCTGCTGGAAGAAGGCAATGCCGCGAGACGGAAGGGCGCGCGCCTCAGGAAGGCAGCGGGTACATCCAGGCGAACATGACCTGACCCTGCGATTCGGCCAGCCGCGCCAGGTCTCCCAGCGCCACCAGCAGCGCCTGCACGTCCTCGACCGGCCAGCCTTCGATTTCGAATTCCTCGGTGGCGGCGAGTTCCTCGCCGATCTGCTCGAGGGTCTCTTCCTCGAATTCGGCGAGCCGGCTCATGATCTCGTCCGGAATGCGCACCACCAGCGGACCTTCGTCCTCGACGGCGTCGTAGATCGGCTCGTAGGCGGCAAGCGCTTCCTCGAAATCGTCGCCGCTCAGCAGGCAGTGCAGCGTCGCGAGCTTTTCCGCGTTGATGTCGCGGACTTCCATCCCGGTCCATTCGTCCACCGGACGGTCCGACATGCCGAGGGCTTCGGCTTCCTCCTCGTCCGCGGCGACGATGTTCGTCATGATTGCCATGTGCTGTCTCCCACGATGCATTTGCGGCTTCAAGGTAACATGGATCGATGGCCGACATAAGGGTTCCCTCCGGCTCCTTCGCCGCCAGGCTGGCACGCTTCTTCACGGGGCGGCCGCGCCTGTTCGGCAGCATCGCCGCCGGCCTCGTCGTGGCGGCCGTGGAGCCGTCGGGACTCGAGCCGCAGAGCCTCACGCGGCTGATCGTCGGCTGGAACGCCGGCGCCTGCCTCTACCTCGCGCTGGCATGGCACATGATCGTCCGCTCGACGCACGAACGCATGCGCAGCCGCGCCATGCGCGAGGACGAGGGCCGCTTCGTCATCCTCGCCATGGTGATCTTCGCGGCGCTCGCCTGCCTCGCCGCCATCGTCGTCGAGCTGTCGGTCGCCAAGGACCTGCGCGGCGCCGCGCGGCTCGCCCACATCGCGCTGGCCGGGCTCACCATCTTCTCGAGCTGGGCCTTCACGCAGGTGATGTTCGCGCTGCACTATGCCCACGACTACTATGCCGCGGAAGCGCGCGGCGCCCACGGCGGCCTCCAGTTCCCCGGCGGCCAGCCGCCCGACTATTGGGACTTCGTCTACTTCTCCGCCGTCATCGGCACGTCGGGGCAGACCGGCGACATCAGCCTGAGCAGCCGCGCGATGCGGCGAACCGGCCTGGTGCACTGCGTGCTCGCCTTCTTCTTCAACACCTTGCTGATCGCACTGACGATCAACATCGCTTCCGGATTGATCTGAGCGGGCTAGTGCGTGGCGTCGCGCCACTGCCGGAGGGCCGCCAGCGCGTTCTCGACGTGCCGATCGGGACTGAGGTCGGTGTAGCTGTAGGCGATCCTGCGGTCCGGCGTGATGACGTAGGAGGTGCGGCTGGCATAGTGCGTCTTCCACAGCAGCACGGCGTCGTAGGCCTTCATGATGCGCTGGTCCTCGTCGCTGGCGACGGGAAACTTGCTCTGGCACTCGCTGACCGAGAACTTGTTCAGCGTGCCGATCGCGTCGCTCGAGACGCCGATGACGCTGGCGCCGAGTTCCGCGAACTTCGGCATGGCCTGCGCGAACTCGTGGGCCTCGATGGTGCAGCCGTGGGTGAATGCCGCCGGATAGAAGTAGAGCACGACCGGCCCGCCCTTCAGGGCCTCGGACAGCGTATAGGTGAACTCCTTGCCGCCGAGGCTCGCCTGCGCCGTGAAATCGGGTGCGGCGTCGCCCGCCTGGAGGGCGGCGCAGGCGGGAAGTGCCAGGGCGGACAGCAAGGCCGATGCGATGCGCTTCACGATGGGTTCCTCCGGCGGCAGTTATCGCTTCGACATTGGATGGTCCGGCATCGTTCAGCGCTTGAGCTTGGCGAATGCCGCCGCCATCGCATTGTTCGCCGGCGGTGCCTCGCGCCGCGGCGGCGGCGCATTGCGGCGGGCCGCCGGTGCGCTGGCTTCGCGGGGCTTCGCCTCGTCGGTCAGCCGCATGGTGAGCGCGATGCGCTTGCGCGCCACGTCGACTTCCAGCACCTTCACCTTCACCACGTCGCCGGCCTTGACCACCGTGTGCGGGTCCTTGACGAACTTGTTCGACAGCGCCGAGACGTGCACCAGTCCGTCCTGGTGCACGCCGATGTCGACGAAGGCGCCGAAGTTGGTGACGTTGGTCACGACGCCCTCGAGCTGCATGCCGGGCTCGAGGTCCTTGAGGTCCTCGACGCCTTCGCGGAAAGCGGCGGTCTTGAACTCGGGGCGCGGGTCCCGGCCGGGCTTCTCGAGCTCCTTGAGGATGTCCTGCACGGTCGGCAGGCCGAACTTCTCGTCGGTGTACTTCTCGGCCTTCAGCGCGCGCACTGCGCCGCCGTTGCCGATCACCTCGCGGATGCCCTTCTTGATGTCGGCCAGGATGCGCTCGACCAGCGGATAGGACTCCGGGTGCACCGCCGAGGCGTCGAGCGGGTTCTCGCCGCCGTTGATGCGCAGGAATCCCGCCGCCTGCTCGAAGGTCTTGTCGCCCAGGCGCGGCACCTGCTGGAGCTGCTTGCGGTCCTTGAAGGCGCCGTTCTGGTCGCGATAGGAAACGATGTTGGCGGCGAGCGTCGAGTTGAGACCGGAGATGCGCGTCAGCAGCGGCACCGACGCGGTGTTCACGTCGACGCCGACGGAGTTCACGCAGTCCTCGACGACGGCATCGAGCATCTTCGCCAACCTGCCCTGGTTGACGTCGTGCTGGTATTGCCCGACGCCGATGCTCTTCGGGTCGATCTTCACCAGCTCGGCCAGCGGGTCCTGCAGGCGGCGCGCGATGGAGACCGCGCCGCGCAGGCTGACGTCGATGTCGGGGAATTCCTTCGAGGCGAGTTCCGAGGCCGAGTAGACCGAGGCGCCCGCTTCTGACACCACGATCTTGGCAAGCTTCAATTCGGGATGGCGCTTGATCAGATCGCCCGCCAGCTTGTCGGTCTCGCGGCTCGCCGTGCCGTTGCCGATGGCGATGAGTTCGGCGCCGTGCTTCTGCGCCAGGTGGCGCAGGGCGGCGAGCGTGCCTTCCCAGTCGCGGCGCGGCTCGTGCGGGTAGACGGTCGCGGTGTCCACCAGCTTGCCCGTCCTATCGACCACGGCGACCTTCACGCCGGTGCGCAGGCCGGGGTCGAGGCCGATCGTCACGCGCGGCCCGGCCGGGGCGGCGAGCAGCAGGTCGTGCAGGTTGCGTGCGAAGACGCGTATCGCCTCTTCCTCGGCACGCTCGCGCAGTTCGTTCATCAGTTCGAGCTCGAGGTGCAGCGAGAGCTTCACCATCCACGCCCAGCGCGCCGAGTCCAGCAGCCACCTGTCGGCGGCGCGGCCCTGGTCCTCGATGCCGAAATGCCTGGCCACCATCGCCTCGCAGGGCGAGGCGCGCGGCGGCTCCTCGAGTTCCTGCGACGTCTTCAGCGACAGCCGCAGGACATCCTCGTTGCGGCCGCGGAACAGCGCCAGCGCGCGATGCGAAGGCACCGTCCTGATCGATTCGCGGAAGTCGAACCAGTCGCGGAACTTCTCGCCGGCGGCCTCCTTGCCTTCGGCGACCTTGGAGACCATCATGCCGTTGTCGTGCAGGTAGTCGCGCAGCTTCGCCAGCAGCGCGGCGTCCTCGGAGAAGCGTTCCATCAGGATCTGGCGCGCGCCGTCGAGCGCGGCCTTGACGTCCGGGACGTGCTGCTCGGGCGGCTCCTTCTCGACGTTCACGTACTTGGCCGCCTCGGCCTCGGGCGACAGCGTCGGGTCGGCCATCAGCGCATCGGCCAGCGGCTCCAGTCCCGCCTCGCGCGCCATCTGCGCCTTGGTTCGGCGCTTGGGCTTGTAGGGCAGGTAGAGGTCCTCGAGGCGCTGTTTGGTGTCGGCGTCCTCGATCTCGGCCTTGAGCTCCGGGGTCAGCTTGCCCTGTTCCTCGATCGACTGCAGCACCGCGGCGCGGCGGTCTTCCAGCTCGCGCAGGTAGCCGAGGCGTTCTTCGAGCAGGCGCAACTGGATGTCGTCGAGCTCGCCCGTGACTTCCTTGCGGTAGCGCGCGATGAACGGCACGGTGGCGCCCTCGTCGAGCAGTTGGACGGCGGCGATGACCTGCGGCGGACGCACGCCGAGTTCGGCGGCGATGCGGTGTTCGATGGGAGGCAGCATGACGGCGGATGGTAAGGCGAAGGGCGCGAACTCTACCGGGCCGGACCGTCGCTTACAAGACTTGACGGGAACGAGGTTACCGCTCCCGGGCGCCGCGGGCGGACCTCAGCGCGGCTCCCGTGCCAGGCATCCGCTCGCCAGCAGCAGCGCATCGTCGCGCGTCAGCGGCTTGTACAGGTACTCGTCGAACGTCACGTCGGGCGCGCGCCGCACGATTTCCTGGCGCGAGTAGGAGGACAGCGAGACGATCCGGCTGCGGCCGCCGCCGGCGCGTATGCGGCGCGCGGCCTCGATGCCGTCGATCTGCGGCATGTCGATGTCCATCAGGATCAGGTCGAAGGCCTCGGCCTGCGCCAGGCGCACCGCTTCCTCCCCGCTGCCGGCGAACGCCGGCGAGCAACCGAGTTCCCGCAGGATGCGGGCGGCCGCATCGCGATGCAGCTTGTCGTCCTCGGCGACGAGGATCCGGAGCTCCGGGACCTGGGCGAAAAGCAGCTGCGGGTCGACGACGTCGGCTTCGCTGGCGGCGGGCAGGCTGAACCAGAACGACGATCCCTGGCCGCGTTCGCTGTCGACGCCGATGGCGCCGCCGTTCCTTTCCGCGAACTCCTTGCACAGCACCAGCCCCAGGCCGGTGCCCGATTCGTTGCGCGTGCCGGGCGACGACGGCGCCTTGATGTCGAGGCGGAACAGGTCACGCCGCTGCGCTTCCGACATGCCGATGCCGGTATCGGCGATGGTGACGATGCAGCGGTCGCCGTCGCGGCGCAGCAGGGCGCGCACCGAGCCGCCGCTGTCGGTGAACTTGAGCGCGTTGTGGGCGAGATTGCGCAGGATCGTGTGGACCATCGCCATGTCGGCGTGGACCCAGCAGCTGCCGGCGCCGATCAGGTCGAGTTCGATGCCCTTGGTGCGCGCCTCGATGGCGAACAGTTCCTGCGTTTCCTTCAGTATCCATGCCATGTCGAAGGCCGCCGGACGGAAGTCGATCTCGCCGCGCTGGCTGCGCGCCCAGATCAGCAGCTCCTCGAGGAACAGCTTGGTGCTCTGGGTGGTGGTGCGCGTGATGGCGAGGATTTCGTCGCTGATGTCCGCCGGCGAGCGGATCACCTCGTTGAACAGCGCGGCCAGTCCGCCGACCGGACCGCGCAGGTCGTGCGCGACGATGGCGAAGAACTTGTCCTTGATCTCGTTGGCGCGGCTGAGTTCGACGGTGCGCTGGGCGACGGTCTCCTCGAGGCGGCGCGCATGCATGCGGCCGGCGTCGATGAGATCGGCCTTGGCACGGTCGGCCTCGGCGCGCGAGAGGCGCAGGCGGTCGGCGAGCGCCAGCGAAAGCAGCACCGCGTCGATCAGCATGCCGACGTCGACCGCGCGATAGCCGGCCGCCGAGAAGGGAATCAGGCCGGACACCGTCATCGCGGTGACGAAGGAGCCGACGAAGCCGGCGGCCGTCGCGACGAGGAAATAGCGGGCGGCCCGGTTGCCCGCCAGCATGGAGCGGATGCCGAGCGTCAGCACGAACGGCGAATAGACGACCACCCATAGGATCGAGCTGGCGACGTGGACGTGGTAGCCCGCCAGCGCCGTGAGGCAGAAGGAGGCGGCCAGCACCGCGAGGAACCGCTTCGCCCAGCGATAGACGTCGGGCATGCGCGCGCGCAGTTCGAGGAAGCTGATGGCGAAGCTCAGGCCGGCCGCCTGGAACAGGTAGATGAACACCGAATGGGCCCAGTTGCCCCAGGCCGGCGAATCCGGCCACAGCAGCGGATAGAGGTGGCCGTTGTAGGTGGCGTGCATCGCCAGGAAGGACAGCAGGTAGCCGACATAGGCGGCGTAGACGCGCTCGCGCACCGAGAAGAACAGCACCAGGTTGTAGAGCAGCAGCGCCGCCATGGCGCCGTAGACGAAGCCGAAATAGCCGGCCGTGCCGCTTTCCGCCGCGAAGAAGTCGCCGCGCTGCCACAGCGTCATGCCGACGACGAAGGGATCGCGCGTGTGGACGCGGACCAGCAGGCGGCTCGGTCCCGGCGGCACGTCGAATGCGAAGTTGATCTTGCGGTGCGGCAGGGCGCGTTGGGCGAAGGGCAGCAGGTCGCCGCCCTCGAACGACTGCCGCGTGCCGTCGGCGGCGGCCAGCGTGACGCGCACGTCGTCGAGCCAGGTCGGCTCGAACACCAGCAGCCGATGCAGCGGCGCCGCGTCGGGATTGAGCAGCGGCACCTCGAACCAATAGGTGGAGTTGCTGAAGCCGAGGCTGGCCATCGGCCCCCGGGCGGGAGGCGCGCCGGGGTCGGGCGCGGCCAGCAGCGCATCGGCCGACAGCTTGCCTTCGGCGTCGGCCACGATCCGCGCAGCGGGCATCAGGTCGACGGCCGCGGCGTCGACGCGTACCGGGTCCGCCGCGGCGGGCGGCGTTGCGCCGGCGGCCAGCGGCGGCAGGCAGCAGAGCAATGCACCGACGATGAGGGCGCGCAGCGTCATGGGGCGGGGACGGGCGATCGATGGCGCGAACTGTACCGCCGCCCGTCCGCCCATACAAGCCGGGGCGGCCCGGCTTGCGCTAGTTCAAGGTGCGCGCCAGCGCCACGCGGAACTCGCGCACCAGGTCGTCGTGGCGCGGATCGGCGCCCAGCAGGTTGAACAGCGCCAGCAGCGTCTTGCGGCCGGCCTCGTCGTTCCAGTGGCGGTCGCGGCGCACGATCTCCAGCAGGTGCTCGCAGGCGCCGCGGTAATCGTGGTGCAGCGCCAGCGCGTTGCCGAGCTGCAGGCGCGTCTCGAGGTCCGCCGGGTCGGTTTCAAGCTTGCGTTGCAGCGCGGGCACGTCCGCGCCGTCGGCGTTGGCGGCCAGGTGCAGGCGGGCCGACAGTGCATCGACGCGCGCCTTGCGCTTCGGGTCCTCGGTCTGCGCGACGGAATCCACGGCGCGCTGGGCTTCCTCGAGCGCGCCGGCATCGAACAGCAGTTCGGCGAGGTCGAGCTGCGCGTTCTCGCAAGCCGGGTCGAGCGCCACCGCCTGCCGGAGCAGGGCCAGCGCCTTGCCGTCGTCGCCGTGGTGGCGCGCCTCGGCGGCCTGCTGGCGCAAGGGCTCGGCGGGCGAGGGCATCAGGCGCTCGATGAAGTCGCGCACCTGGCGCTCCGGCAGGGCGCCGGTGAATTCGTCGACCAGCTCGCCGTTGACGAAGGCCTTCACCGCCGGGATGCCGCGCACGCCGTAGTTGACCGCCAGCTCCTGATTTTCGTCCGAATTGACCTTGGCCAGGATGAAGCGGCCGGCGTATTCGTTGGCCAGCTTCTCGAGAATCGGCTTGAGGATGCGGCAGGGCTGGCACCACTCGGCCCAGAAGTCGACGATGACGGGAACGCTGCGCGAGGCGGCCAGCACTTTTTGTTCGAAGTCGGCGAGGCCGACGTTGTAGGCATAGTCAGACATGGGTTTTCCTCCGGCAACCGCGGTTAAGTGCGGCTGGGAATGACGGAATTCAAGTCCGGCTGCGCTTCTGGTAGGTGCCGACGATCTCGGCCTGGGCCAGGACGTGCCCGGTCATGGCCTGTTCCAGCGCGGCCTTGGTCGGCTTGCCGAGGTCGGGCAGCATGGCGTCGAGCGCGTAGAGCTTGAAGAAGTAGCGGTGGCGGCCGATCGGCGGGCACGGACCGCCGTAGCCGGTGCGGCGCCAGTCGCTCAGGCCCTCCAGCGTGCCGGGCGGCAGCGCCCGCACGGCTTCCGCCAGTCCCTTGGCGGACGGCGGCATGTTGTACAGCACCCAGTGCACCCAGACGCGCTGGGGCGCCGCCGGATCGGGCGCGTCGGGGTCGTCGACGATCAGTGCCAGGCTCTGCGCGCCGGGCGGTACGCCGGCCCAGGCGAGCGGCGGGGAGATGTCGCTGCCCTCGCAGGTGTACTTGGCGGGAATCTCCGCCTGGTGGACGAAGGCGGGCGATGTCAGGGTCAACGGCATGGCGGTTCCTTGTTCTTGGTCTCGGAGGCGTCAGGCGGCTGCCGCAGCGCTGCCGTTGTTCACGACCTCGCCGTAGAAGCAGTAGCGGTTGCGCCCCTGCGCCTTCGCAGCATACATCGCCCGGTCGGCTTTCTTCATGAGTTCCTGCACGTCGTCGCTGCCGTCGACCGGATAGACCGCGATGCCGATGCTGGTCGACGCCTGGATGCGATGCTCGCCGACGACGACGGGCTCGCTGAGCGCGTTGACCATCTTTCCGGCGACGAGTGCCGCATCCTGCGGCTGACTGATCTCCGGCAAGACCACGATGAACTCGTCGCCGCCCGAGCGGCATACCGTGTCGCCGGCGCGCACGCAGCCGGTCCAGCGCAGGGCCACCTGCTTGAGCAGGTCGTCGCCCGCCTCGTGTCCGAGCGTGTCGTTGACCTGCTTGAAGCGGTCGAGGTCGAGGAACATCACCGCCATCGAGTAGTGGTGGCGCCGCGCCTGGGCCACCGCCTGGCCGAGGCGATCGAGCAGCAGCCGGCGGTTGGGCAGCTCGGTGAGCGAGTCGTAGTAGGCGAACTGGCGCACCTGCTCCTCGCTGTGCCGCAACTGCACGACCAACTCGTCCCGCTCCGCGACCATGCGCTTGAGCTGGTCGTTGGCGCGCGACAGATCGGCCACGGCGTCGCTGATGTGGCGATAGAGCCGGTCCGCCTCGCTGAGGAACACCAGCAGCAGCGTGCCGGCCGCGATCATGGATTCCACGCGTCCGAAGTACCAGCCGACCGTGAAGCGCGCATGCGCGCCCAGGCTGGCGGCGACGTCGGCCAGGAAGGCCGTCAGCGAGACCGCCAGCCACAGGTGAAGCACGCTGCGGCGCTGCCAGCCCATGCGCCACGCCAGCGCGGCGGCGACCGCCGTGACGACGGCTGCCGCGGTGCCGGCCAGGTAGAAGGCCTGCGACAGCGGCCGGCGGCCGCCGTCGATCAGCACCGGCAGGCTGTCGTGGAAGACGGTTATCGCCACCGTCACTCCGGCCGCCAGGCCGAGCGCAGCCGCCGTCGCGCCCGCCAGCAGCCAGGGCACCCGGCGCCGCGATGCCGTCCCGGTGCCGCCGCGCCGGGCGAGCAGGGCCAGCGCGACCAGTGCCGGGAATCCGAGGTGCCAGCAATGCCAGGCCCAGATGGCGCTTTGCTTGCCGCCTATCACCGGCAGGCCGTCGGCCCGCAGCCCGCCGGGAAAGGCCAGCAGGAAGGGGACGGCGACCAGCGAGCTGAACAGGTAGGCGCATCCGAGCACGGCATACGAGACGCGGCGCTGGTAGCGGAACTGCTCGAACAGCACGAAGGCGGTGATGGCATCTACCAGGAAGACGAAGCCGGCATGGAAGGTGGCGAATTGCGGGTAGGCCTCGAGCGGCACGTCGCCGAAGGCGACGACGGCGGCGCTGATCGCGACGATCAGGACGACGAACACGAGCACCATGCGCAGGATGGACGGGTCGGCGCTGCCTGGCTGATCGAGGGCGAGTTCCCAATGCTGGGTCGGCTCGGTCATGGTCGAATCGCTCTCTCCCCTTGAGGACATCCCCAATGTAGTCCGGACGTACCGGATTCGTAAGGACTTGTTGGCCCGCCGAGGCGCCGGCAGGCGGCTGGGCGGGATGCCGCGGCAGGTATAATCCGGGACTCCCTGAAGGCTTTCCTCCCTATTCCCTCCGTCATGGCCGAAATCCTCAAGCTGCGCGGCGTCGCCGCCTTTTCCGCCGCCCGGCTCGCACGCGTCCTCGAGCAGGCGCGCGCCGGCGTCCCGTCGCTGGTTTCCCTGGTTGCCGAACACTGGTATTTCATCGAGGTCGAGCGCCCGCTGGCGGACGGCCAGCTCGCGCGCCTGAAGGAACTGCTCGGCATTCCCGCCGTCCTGGGTGCCGCTCCCGCCGCCGACATGCTGCTGGTCACGCCGCGCCTGGGCACCATCTCGCCGTGGTCGTCGAAGGCGACCGACATCGCCCGCAACTGCGGCTTCTCCGAGATCAGGCGCATCGAGCGCGGCATCGCCTACCACGCGGCCGGCAAGGGCCTGGACCGCGCGGCGCTTGCCGCCAGGCTGCACGATCGCATGACGGAGTCGGTGCTCGGCGGGCTCGACGACGCCGGGCAGCTGTTCCGTCACGTGGCGCCGCAGCCGCTCACCACCGTCGATGTCCTCGGCAAGGGCCGCGCCGGCCTCGCCGCCGCCGATGCCGAACTCGGCCTCGCCCTCTCGGAAGACGAGATCGACTACCTCGTCGAGAACTTCACCAAGGCGGGCCGCAATCCGACCGACGTCGAACTGATGATGTTCGCCCAGGCGAACTCCGAGCACTGCCGCCACAAGATCTTCAACGCCTCGTGGACCGTCGACGGCAAGGACCAGCCGCTCTCGCTGTTCGGCATGATCCGCGAGTCGCACAAGGCGCATCCCGAGGGCACGGTGGTCGCCTACTCCGACAACGCCGCGGTCATCGAGGGGGCGGCCATCAAGCGCTTCTTCCCGCGCGCCGACGGCGCCTACGGCTACGTCGACGAGACCACGCACATCCTCGCCAAGGTCGAGACCCACAACCACCCGACCGCCATCTCTCCCTTCCCCGGCGCCGCCACCGGCTCGGGCGGCGAGATCCGCGACGAGGGCGCCACCGGCCGCGGCTCCAAGCCCAAGGCGGGCCTGTGCGGCTTCACGGTGTCGGACCTCAACATCCCCGGCTTCGAGCAGCCGTGGGAATCGAACTACGGCAAGCCCGAGCGCATCGCCTCGGCGCTCGACATCATGATCGAGGGCCCGATCGGCGCGGCGGCCTTCAACAACGAATTCGGCCGCCCCAACCTGGCCGGCTACTTCCGCACCTTCGAGCAGGAATTCGCGGGCGAGATGCGCGGCTAC
>DASVZD010000037.1:0-2033 GCA_036391815.1 Rhodocyclaceae bacterium | reverse complement strand
CGTGCTCTGCATGATCCGGATGTTGGCCTGGTGCGGGATCATCCAGTCGATGTCGCCGGCGGCCCGGCCGGCCTTCGCCAGCGCGGCGCGGGCCGTGTCCTCGAGCACGCCGACCGCCAGCTTGAACACCGCCTGGCCGTCCATCTTCACCACGGGATCGCCGAGCACCTGGCCGCCGGACACGGTCCCGGGCACGCACAGGATGTCCACGTGGCTGCCGTCGGCGTGCAGGTCGGTCGCGAGGATGCCGGGGGTGTCCGAGGCTTCGAGCACCACCGCGCCGGCGCCGTCGCCGAACAGCACGCAGGTGGTGCGGTCCTTGAAGTCCAGGATGCGCGAGAACACTTCCGCGCCCACCACCAGCGCCTTGCGCGCGCTGCCGGTGCGGATCATGGAATCGGCGATCGTCAGCGCGTAGATGAAGCCGCTGCAGACGGCCTGCACGTCGAACGCGGGACAGCCGGCGATGCCCAGCTTGTGCTGCAGGATGCAGGCGGCCGACGGAAACACCATGTCGGGCGTCGACGTGGCCACGATGATCAGGTCGATGTCCTGCGGCTGGACGCCGGCGGCCTCGAGCGCGTGCCGCGCCGCCTGCGCGCCGAGGTCGCTCGAGGTCACGCCCGAATCGGCGAAATGGCGCGACCGGATGCCGGTGCGCTCGACGATCCATTCGTCGGAGGTCTCGACGCCGCGCCCCGCCAGTTCGGCCGCCAGCTGGGCGTTGGTGACGCGGCGCGGCGGCAGGTAACTGCCGGTGCCGGTGATGCGCGAATAGGTGGTCATGAAGAGGTCAGCAATTTTTCGGCCGGCTGCGGGTCCTCGCCGCCGGCCAGCAGCGGCCGGGCGTGCGCGATGCGCGCCTGCACACGGTCGAGCAGCTTGTTTCGGGCCGCATCATACGCGCGGTTGAGCGCCTGCTCGAAGGCGAAGGCGTCCGCCGAGCCATGGCTCTTGAAGACCAGGCCGCGCAGGCCCAGCAGCGCGGCGCCGTTGTAGCGGCGGTAGTCGACGCGCTTCTTGAACGAGGCGAGCACCGGGTACATCGCGAGCGCCGCCAGCTTGGTCAGCGGGTTGCGCGAGAACTCCTCGCGCAGGAAGCCGCCGATCATGGTGGCCAGCCCCTCGCTGGTCTTGAGCATCACATTGCCGACGAACCCGTCGCAGACCACGATGTCGGTGGTTCCCTTGTAGATGTCGTTGCCTTCGACGTTGCCGAAGAAATTCAGGTCGCCGGCGGCCCCGGCGGCGCGCAGCAGCTCGCCGGCGCGCTTGATCACCTCGCTGCCCTTGATCACTTCCTCGCCGATGTTCAGCAGGCCGACCGACGGCGCTTCCTCGTGCTTCAGCGCCGCGACCAGCGCCGAGCCCATCACCGCGAATTGCAGCAGGTGTTGCTCCGTGCAGTCGACGTTGGCGCCCAGGTCCAGCACCGTCGTGGCGCCGCCCTTGGCATTGGGCATCGGCGAGGCGATCGCGGGCCGGTCGATGCCCTCGACGGTCTTGAGCAGGTAGCGGGCGAGGGCCATGAGCGCGCCGGTGTTGCCGGCGGAGACGGCCGCATCCGCGTGGCCTTCCTTGACCTGCCTGATCGCCACGCGCATCGAGGAATCCTTCTTGCGCCGCAAGGCGACCTCGACGGCGTCGTCCATGGCGACGACCTCGGAGGCAGCCACCACCGTGGCCCGCGGGTGATGGAACGCGGCCAGCTGGTCGGCGGCGCCGACCAGCAGCAGATGCGCGTCGGGCTGGTGTTCGAGAAACTGCCGGCACGCCGGCAAGGTGACCTGGGGCCCGTGGTCGCCCCCCATGCAGTCGACAGCCAGAGTGGTCATGGCCTCAAATGTAGAGCCTTTTCAGCGGTGTTCCAGACGGCGCCGGAGGCCGGCGCGGCCACAAAACAAAGGCCCGGGCTGCGCCTGCAGCCGGGCCCTTGCTCGTTGCCTGCCGGACGGTCAGGCTTCGTTCTTGGTCTTGACCACCTTGCGGCCGCGGTAGAAGCCCGTCGGGCTCACGTGGTGGCGCAGGTGGGT
>DASVZD010000036.1:0-36756 GCA_036391815.1 Rhodocyclaceae bacterium | reverse complement strand
GGTCGGCTACCTCAACTACATGGGCGAGCCGGTTGCCGAGTTCCGCAAGCGCCTGGGTGTTGTGGTGCTCATCGCTTTGGCGGTAATCTTCGTCTTCGCCTATGCGCTGAAGAAAGAGTACTGGAAAGACATCCACTGAGGCACGGAGTCGCCCGCTGATTCGAGGCTGACAGCCGGCGTCAGCTCTGTTTGTACTATGGTGGCCCCGATCGGGGGCCCGCCTCGGCGAATGAAAGCTGCAGTGCGCCCTGACTTCGCGACCATTGCACCGAAAGAGACTTATGGAATGGAATACCAATTTTGAAACGGGTCAAACCCGTCTTGACGCAGAGCACCGGCGGCTCCTCGAACTGATCGGCGCCTTCGATCAGGAAATCGAACGCGGAACTTCGCTCGAATCGCTCGAGGAGGTGCTGCGGCAGATCCGGCAGTATTCCGAGAGCCATTTCCAGAACGAGGAACGTCTCATGGATGCGATCGCCTTTCCCGAGGCCGACGCCCACCGCGAATTGCACAGGATGTTGCTGGCCGCGCTCAAGGACCTGATGCAGGCAATCTCGTTCGAGTCGCTGCCGCCGGCGGAACTGCTGAAGTTTCTCGTCACCCGCTACATCGAGCATATCTGCGATGAGGACAAGGCGCTGGGCCGGTTCCTCAACAGCCTTGCGCCGGAAGGCAAGGCGGCGGGTGCCGCGTGAGCGGCGATGAAAAGGGAACGGCACCCCGCGGGGTGCCGTTCTTCGCGGTGTTCTCCGGTTACTTCTGCGCAGCCGCCCAGGCAACGCAGTAGCCGGTCGGCGAGATTTCCGTGTCGCCGGGGAACAGCTTGCAGCCGCCAAGCGGCTTGCCGGGCACGTACTGCATGCACTTGCCGCATTCCTTGCCATCGGGCCCTGGCTTTTCCTGATACTTCATCGAGCCGCGCATGGCGGCGTTCGTGGCGGCGTTCGCCTTGCCGGTCAGGGCAAGCACCGGGATGGCGGCCAGGGCAAGGCCACCGATCTTCAGCATCTGGCGGCGGTCCGACTTGAACTTTCCTTGCATGTAATTTCCTTTCCTGAGTAGTGGCAGAGACCTGCACCGGCCTGTCTGCAAAAATCCTGCCACGGAGTTCGGCAAAGAGTATGCGTTGCGACAACGCCCCAGACGGCGTTCGCTCGGCAGGGCACGGCGCTGGGCTTTGCCGAAAATGAGAAGCGCCGTCGCGCTTTCTCGGAACCGGGAGTCCGGCGCTCAGGGAAGGGACTGCAGGTAGACGCTCACCGCTTCTGTTTCGGCCGGCGAGAGATCGTGCGCCTTCTGTCGCGTCACGGCTCCGTCCGGGCGCTCGTCCGTCTTCTTGAATACCTGGATCTGCTTGATCAGATAGTCGGCGTGCTGGGCCGCAAGCCGCGGAAACTGTTCGCTCCCTTCGCCCTTGACGCCGTGGCAACTGCCGCATGCGGGGACGTCCTTGTCGGGGAAGTTCCTCTCGTAGATCCGCCTGCCGACGGCCGTCATTCCCTCATCGGCGCGGACGGACGCAGCAGGCCGCTGGCGGGAAAAGTATTCGGCCAAGCCGAGGATCTGGACGTCGGTGAGACCGTGCGCCATTCCCCACATGTAGTCGATCGCCGCCGGATCGCGGCGATTCCTCGCGCGGAAATCCATCAATTCCTCGATCAGGTAATCGCGCACCTGGCCCGCCAGGTTCGGGAAATTGGGACTGACGGAGCGTCCCGCCGTGCCATGGCAGTTGCCGCAAACCTGCCGGGCGATCGCCTCCGCCGGCACGGCGGGGTTGTCGAGCGCGCGGGAACGGTCGACGCTAGAACATCCCACCGAGGCGAGAAGCGTGGCGACGATCAGTATCGGCCACGACCGCCGCACTTTTCGGGCTGGCCGCCAACGGGGTAGTTTGGCGCGGTTCACTGCCTTTCCGAAAGCCAGTTTCGTACCAGTGCTGCAACGATGGGGCAGCATGGCGGCCGCGGCTGTGCCGCCGCGCATCAGCCGATCCGCGCCGCGTCTCCCCAGATCCGCGACATCTGGATCGGGAAATCGATCTTGTCGAGCGTCATCACTTCGGTGATCTTGAAGTCGCTCTTGATGGTCTTGCGCATCGCCGGCACGGTGAACGCGATGCGGTTGGCGCCGAGCACGGCGCAGGCGAGCGGGCTGTCCGCGTTGTCGGTGGGCGCGACCACCACGGCGACTTCGCCGTTCTTCAGGCGCACGATGGTGCCCGGCGGATAGATCCCGACGACGCGCACCAGGTGGGCGGCGACGGTCGTATCGATCTCGGCGCCCTTCTCCGCATAGAGTTCCTTCAACACGATGCCGGGCGCGCGCGCCGGATGGTAGTGGCGATTCGACACCTGCGCGCAGTAGCGGTCGGCGAGGCCGATGATCTTGGCGCCCTGCTCGATGGCGTCCCCCGTCAGGTGCCCGGGATAGCCGGCGCCGTTCTCGCACTCATGATGCTGCGCGACGCAGCGCAGCCACAGCGCGTCGGCGACGCCCAGCTGGCGCAGGCGCTGCTCGCTCTGCTCGGGATGCGACGCGATCAGCGCGCGCAGCTTGTCGTTCAGCGGACCCTTGACGTCGTTCAGCTTGTCCTGCACCTCGTACATGCTGGCGTTCATGGTCAGCGCGGCGGCCAGCACCGCCTGCGCCTGCTCGTCCGGCAGCGCCATGGCGCGGCACAGCAGGTTCGCCATGATCGCCGTGTTCAGGTGGTGGCGCACGGCGTAGCTGTCGTCCTGCAGCAGCAGGATGGTGGCGAGCGCGACTTCCGGGTTGGTCTGGCAGGCGAGGTCGACCAGCAGCGCGATGCGGCGGATGCGCGCCGGGAAATCGGAAACGCTGCGCAGTTCGTTGAGCAGCGTGCCGAACAGCCGCCGGGCGTCGGTGACCAGCTGCAGCGCGCTCGGCTTCTCCGGCTCCGCGACCGCTGCCGGCCCGCTGCGGCCGAGTCCCTGCGAATCCTGCTCGTCGAGATAGATGCCCTCTTCGATCAGGCGGTCGAGCGCATGTTGGGAGGTGATGACGACGCCGCGCCTCAGCAGCAGTACGCCGCCCGCATCGAAGACGTTCCACGGCAAGGGCTTGCCGACGTGGATCTCGTTGGTGATGATCCGGTGGGCCAAGGCGGCTACCTCCAATGCCGGCGCCGCGGCAGGGGCGGCGCCTACGGTGACATCGTCGCCGCTATGGTAGCAAGAATGCCGCGGCGCCGATGCGGGCTTGCGCCGGCGGCCGTTTGTAATGCATTGTAAAAGTCGTCACCGGGCGGAAGGCGCGCCGCGTTATTCGACACAAGCAACGACCCCGTTGCCATGTCAAAGGAGAAACAAAATGTCGAAAGTCCTCGCTGCCCTGATCGCCACCGCTTTTGCCGCCACCGCCTTCGCCGCCGATGCGCCGAAGACCGAAACCAAGGCTCCGGAAGCCAAGCCCGCGGCCGCGGCGCCCGCCGCCGAAGCCAAGAAGGACGTGAAGGCGCCGGCCGCCAAGGCACCCAAGAAGACCAAGGGCAAGGCGGAGGCGAAGACGCCCGAGAAGCACAGCAGCGCCGGTCACGCGCCGCTGGCCAAGAAGGTCGCCAAGAAGGACAGCAAGCACGCCTGAGGCCTGTCCCCGGAACAGCGCGGCAGCGCAACGCTGCCGCGCTTGATTTTTACGCTCCGTTCAACAGCGTCGCGGCGTCGCGCTTGCCCATCTGGCGGACGGCGGCCAGGGCCGCGAGCTGCTTTTCGCGCGGACGCGCCTTCTCGGCCTCCCAGTTGTAGACGCTCTGCGCCGAGACTCCCACCAGCTTGCCGAATTCGGCCGCCGACAGGCCCAGGCGCTTGCGGTGCGCGGCAAGGCTGCGCGCGCTGTAGCGGACCCTGGCGCTGCCGTTCTGCCCCGCTTCGGCCTCCTCGTGCTCGGCGCCGTTCACCTTCGCCGTGGCGCTTCGCGCCGCGCGCTTCGACAGGCCGATGTGGCGCTCGAGGTCGTCGATGCGGCGCTTCAGCGTCGCGATTTCCGACCGGTAGCGCGCGGAATTCTTCTTGAGGTTCTCGGTTTCGTTGCGCAGTTCCTTGCGGGCGAGACGAGAGATTTCCTGCTTGAGTGTCGACGTGAGATTTGGCATGGGTCGTTGTTTGAAGAGCAGTGATGGAGTGATCGATTCTGCCGCCGTGAAAATTGCGTATCAAGGGCTGCCGCATCAAGGTTATTGCTTGCCGGCGCCATAGCGGATCCGATAGATCGCACCGGCATAGTCGTCGGACACCAGCAGCGAACCATCGGGCAGCACCAGCACGTCGGCCGGCCGTCCCCAGGCTTGCTGTCCTTGCAGCCAACCCGAGGCGAAGGCGGCATAGGAGAGCGGGCGGTCGCCATCGAGTCTGACCACGCTAACCCGATAGCCGATCTTGCGGGAACGGTTCCAGGAACCGTGCTCCGCGATGAAGATCGCATTTCGATATTCGGCCGGAAATTGCCGTCCCGTGTAGAACCGCATGCCAAGCGCCGCGACGTGCGGTCCGAGAGGCTGGACCGGCGGCGTGAATTCGCGGCACGCATGCCCGGCGCCAAATTCGGGATCGGCAATTCCGGCATGGCAATAGGGATAGCCGAAGTGCATGCCCGGGCGGGGCGCCCGGTTGAGCTCGTCCGGCGGCCGGTCGTCGCCCAGCCAGTCGCGGCCGTTGTCGGTGAACCAAAGTTCGTGCGTCGCCGGATGCCAGTCGAAGCCCACGCTATTGCGGATGCCGCGTGCGAAGGTTTCCAGCCGCGAGCCGTCGGGCTTCATCCGCATGATGACGGCGTAGCGATCGGGGTCCGGCGCGCAAATGTTGCACGGCGCGCCGACGGGAACGTAGAGCCAGCCGTCCGGACCGAAGGCGATGAACTTCCATCCGTGCGCCTTCTCGGCGGGAAAGTCGCCGCGCACCACCACTGGCTGGGGCGGATCGTCCAGCCGCTCGACGATGCGATCGAAGCGAAGGATGCGGCTGACCGCCGAGACGTAGAGGCTGCCGTCGCGATAGGCGACGCCCACCGGCATCTCGAGGCCGCTGGCGACGACGTGCAGCGGGCCGGCCCGATACCGGTCGTCCAGTTCCAGCGCGAACACCTTGCCGGCGTCCATCGAACCGACGAACAGCACGCGCTTGTCGCCGAGCGCCATTTCCCGCGCGTTCGGGACACGGGCGAGAAGCTCGATGGCAAAGCCGGGCGGCAGCCTGATGCGATCGAGCGGCAACCGGGGCGCCGCCGCGGCGATGTTGGAAAGCAGCGCCAGCGCAACCAGCCACCATCGCAACAGGCCCATTGCGGTCCTCCCTTTGGTTGGGACATTCTAGGAACCGGCCTTTGGCCGGCGATGACGGCGGCTGGTCCTCCCGGCGGATATGGCCTTTGCTGATAGACTGCCCGCCGTCCCCGGACAGCCCTGTACCTGCTGTGAACGAATCCAAGAATGCTCCCCCGCCCGCCGATGCACGGAGCGGCGACCGCTACCTGATCTCCATCGGGAAATGCGAAGCCGTCCTGACCACGGGCGACGGCCAAACGGCATCCGGCTACCTGAACGACGTATCGACGAACGGCTGCTGCTTCGTGACCCGCAAGGGGCAGTTGCGCCTGCGCGTCGGCCACGATGCCAGCGTCACGGCCGGCGACTTCCGGTTCGACGTCAGCATCATCCGCTCGAAGGTCCTCGGCACGCGCGTCGAACTGGGCATGACCGTACCGTCGATGCCCGCCGACTTCTTCGCCGGGCTGCGCAAGGTCGGCGGCGCGATCCGCCTGCAGGGCCCGACGATCTGCGTCGTGGGGATGCTGACCATGGCGGTCGCCATCCGCGCGATGCGCCTGATCCGGCGGCCGGACATCGCCGCCATCGACCTCTCCCGCTGTCTCGGCATGGAACTGGCCGGCGCGGGTTTCCTGATCATCGCGCTGGAACGCGGCAAGCGGATCGAGAACGTCCCGGCGAGCATCGAAAAGTTGGTGCGCCTGGCAGGCATCGACGTCTTCTCGGCGGCCGGGGCGGGCTGAACCACCGGTCCGCGGGCGCGTCAACTTTGAATCGGGCCGAGGAGGAGCGGGCATCATGACGACGATCGTCAAGGCATGGCAGTGCATCGGTTGCGGCAAGATCGAGGCGCCGCAGACCTGCGTCGGCGTGTGCCAGGACCGCCGCGTGGAATTCGTCTATGCCGACGAGCATGAGCAGGCAGTCTCCGCGCTGCGGCAGCGGCTCGACGCCCTCGAGAAGCTTGCCCGCCAGATCGCCTACACGACGCCGCGCGACGGCGAGTGGGAGCGCTCCTACCGCTCGCTCGGCGAGCGCGCGCGCCGCATCCTGGCGGGCGAACAGACCAAGGCGTCCGGTTGAACTCGCTTTGCGATCGTGGTGTCACACCCAGCCCGGCCCTCGCGGCCGCATCGCAACGGAGCTCAGCATGAACAAGGACCAAGTGAAGGGTGCGACGAAGCACGTCGCCGGCAAGGTGCAGCAGAAGACCGGCGAGATGACCGGCAGCACCGAACAGCAGCTCAAGGGCGCCAAGAAGCAGGTGGAAGGCCGCATCCAGCGCGATTACGGCGACCTCAAGGAAGACGCCAAGAAGCACTAGCGGCAACAAGGCCCGGACCGCCGGGCCTTGTCTTTCGCGGCGCCGCTAGGCGCCCGGCTTGATTTCCTTCAGCAGCGCGTCCCAGTTGATGTTGGTCTGGGTGCGCTCGATCTCCAGGCTGTTGCAGTAGGCGATCCATTCCTTGCGGCCCATCGACTGGGCGGCGGGAACGGCGGCGCGGCCGAATTCCGTGCAGGCGATCGGGTCCCAGCCCGAATGGGCGATCGCCCACACCGTGCGGAACACCAGGTTGACCAGGTGGCTGTCCGCCTTGTCGGCGCTGATCAGGCGCAGGCGGTAGCCGTCCATGTAGAACGTCACTTCGTCCAGGCTCATGCCGGCGGCGACCATCTGCAGCGAATCGCACATGAAGGCGGTGGCGGCCGGTTCCTGGGCCATGGCCGCCGAGAAGAACAGCGAGCGGGCCGGATCGTCGAGATGCTTGACGAGCGACTTGAGCCCGTCGACGCGCGTCTTCTTGGCCACGGCGTAAAGGGTTTCCAGCAGCAGCAGGTATCGGTTCACGCTTTCCTCGCTCTCAGCAGGGTCGAGGCCGGAGGATACGCCGGTCGGCCCTCGGTATACTGCGCCCGGTACGCCGACAAGAACCGAGCCGATGACGGAATCGCCGCTGGAACTGCTGATCCACTACTGGTATGCCTGGGCCGTCGGCGTTCTGCTGGCGGGCATCGCCATCGGTTTCCTGTTCCGCTTCGTGCTCCCCTCGCTGCGGCTGGGCGTGGAACTCGGCGACGCCGTCGAGGCGCTGCGGGTGATCAAGGAGACGCGCGCCGACGGCAGCGCGGCCGCCATCGACGACATCGCGGCGACCGCGATGAAGCCGCCGCGCCTGGCCCACCTCTGGCAGGAATACCGGCAGACCCTGCACCCGCAGGCCGAGGCGGGGCGCCAGCGCTGGCGCGCCACGACGCTGGCGGCCTCGTTCTTCAGCGAGGAGGCGCTGGTCGACTCGCCGCTCAAGACCGAGTTCTACAAGCATCTCCCCGGCATCCTCACCGGCCTGGGCATCATCGGCACCTTCACCGGGCTCATCATCGGGCTGGTGAACTTCGACGTGTCGCTCGACCCGAACCAGGCGCAGACGCAGCTGCGCAACCTGATCAACTCGGTCGGCCACGCCTTCTTCGTCTCCGCCGTGGCGATCACCCTGGCGATGCTGTTCACCTGGGTCGAGAAGTCGATGCTGACCCTGCGCTACCGGCAGGTCGAGCAGCTGCGCGAGCTGATCGACGGCATGTTCGACGTCGGCGCCGACTACGAGTACCTCGAGCGCCTGGTGGTGGCGGCCGAGACCTCGGCGGCGCAGGCCGAGCGCATCAAGGACGCGCTGGCCGACCAGCTGCGCGAGATCTTCACCGAGGTGAGCACGCGGCAGGTGAATGCCTCGGCGCGCCACGGCGAGCAGCTGGCCGCCGACATCGGGCGCATCGTCGGCGAGCGCCTCGGGCAGCCGATCGAGAACATCGCGCGCGCCGTCGACACGGTCACCGCGCGCCAGGAGCAGGTGGTCGGCCGGATGGTGGCCGAGGTGCTGGCCGGCTTCAGCGCGCAGATGCAGGGCCTATTCGCGGCGCAGATGCGCGACAGCAGCGAACTGCTGCAGCGGACCAACGCCGCCGTGGCCACGACCGGCGAACGCCAGCAGGACGCCGTCCGCCAGATGGCGGAATTCGTCGCGCAGATGCGCGCGGCGACCCTGCAGGCGCAGTCGCAATCGGGCGAGATGCTGGAGGCCGCGCTGGCGAGGCTGGGCGACCGGGTGGCGGTCGCCGTCCAGCAGCTGCAGGACCAGACGCGCACGACCACCGAGGTCCAGCAGCAGCAGGCGGAGCGCATCGCCAGCCAGGCGGGCGACGCCGTCGGCAGCATGGCCGGCCAGATGGAGCGCCTGATCGCGCGCTCCATCGAGGCGAGCCAATCGGTGCAGGCGGCGGTCGACCGGCTGGGCGCCGCGACGGCGGACGCCATCGCGGGCATGAACGCCGGTGCCGACACGCTGGCCACGGCGGCCCGGGACTTCGCGCAGGCGGGGCAGGGCGTCACCCAGACCCTGCATGCCGCCGAGGGCGCGACGGAGACCATCAGCTTCGCCGCCAACGCGCTGTCCGCCGCCACGGTCGCCTCGCAGCGTGCGCTGGAGACGCACGTGCAGGCCCATGAGGTGTTCGCGGCCCTGGTGTCCGATCTGCGGGCCACGGTGGAGACCGCGAAGCGCGACGCCTCGGTCAGCGCCGAGCTGGTCGACCGGCTGCACGGCGCGGCGGCACAGCTCTCGGCGGCCCAGCGCAAGGCCGAGGATTACCTGCGCGGCGTCAATGACGTGCTGGTGCAGGCGCACCAGTCGTTCGCCGACGGCATCGAGCGCACGTTGCGCGAGAGCAACCGGCAGTTCCAGGCCGAGCTGTCGCAGGCGGTCGGTTTGCTCTCCGGCGCCATCCAGGACCTCGGCGACCTGATCGAGGACATCCCGGCGCGGCCAAAGGCGTCCTCGTGATCGGACTGAAGACGCTGCCGCGGCGGCCGGCGCGCGACCCGGCCGAGAAGCCCTTCTGGATTTCGTTCTCCGACCTGATGACGGCGCTGATGGTGCTGTTCCTGGTCGCCATGGCGGTGGCGCTGATGGCGGTGACGCAGGGACTGCAGCGCGTCGAGGCGCAGAAGCAGGCGCGGCAGGAAGCGATCAAGGCCTGCATGGCGGACATGGCCGCGTTGGCCGCGAGGCCGGAGTTCAGCGGCGTGCGGGTCAGGGAGAACTCGATCGAATTCGGCGCGCTGGCCGAGTTCGAGCGGCGCGGCTATGACCTCAGCCCCGAACGGCGCAGCTTCTTGCGGCGCTTCGTGCCGCAGATGGTGGAAGTCGCGCGCGGCGGCAACTGCGGCAAGTGGCTCAAGCGCGTCGTCGTCGAAGGCTTCGCGAGCCAGGAAGGCTCGTATCTCTACAACCTCAACCTGAGCCTGCAGCGCTCGCAGCGCGTGCTGTGCGTGCTGCTCGACCCCCAGGCGGCGGATGCGCCCAGCCGGGACGATCGCCGCACCATACGCAAGCTGTTCCTCGTCGGCGGCTCGTCGTTCAACGCGCTGAAGGCCAGCGCCGAGGAGAGCCGCCGCGTCGAGTTGAAGATGGAATTCCGCGAACTGGACGAGAAGCAGGAAAGCCCGCCGGAAATTCCCTGGGACGAGGATCCCAAGTGCCCGCTCGACAAGGCGTGAGGCCGGCGATCGATGCGCTGCGGGCCCGGCTGGCGGGCGCGCTCGAACTCGGCCGCGCCGCCGGCTGGGGCGAGCCGCGGGCGATGACGGCAGCGCTCGAGGACGTGCGGCGGCGCCACGACAACGCGGCGGGACGGCCGGTCGCCGCGGACAGGATTTCGCGGGCAGTGGCGGCCTTCCGGCGGCGCTCGAAGGTCGCCGACCTCGCGCAACTGCGCTACGTCTGCCTCGGCGCGGCCACGCTCGATGCCGAGGGCCGCTGCCTGCTGGCCGAGCCTGCCTTGCGTGCCCGGCTGTTCGATCTCGCCGAGACGGTCCCGGGCGCGCGCCGGCAGCTCAAGTGCTTCCAGGCACTGCTGCGCGGCTACTGGTCGTTTCCGCGCTACCAGGAGGCGCCGGCGGCGGCGATCGGCATGGAGGCGCTGCGCGGCTGGCTGGCGCGCCGCTATGGCCAGCTGCTTTCGGGCGGCGGCGGGAGGCCGACCTGGTTCACGCTGCTCGGCAGGCATCTCAATCTGCTCGGCGAATCGCCGTGCGAGCGCTACGGTCCGGCGCTGCTGCGCGGCGATGCCGGCGAGCTGCAGGCGGTCATCGACGGCCTGGCGATCCCCGCCGATTCGTGGGTGAAGCAGGAAGCCGTGCTGGCGCAGGCGAAGGCGGCGGCGGCGCTACCCGACAGCGAGTGGCTGGCGGTGCTGCCCCAGCTGCTCGACATCGCGGCAGGGAAGGCCGGGGTCGAGGTATCCGCGCGCCTGGCGCAGCGCTGCGTGGCGCTCTACCTGTCGCGCCACGCGCGCTGCGAGACCGTGGGGCGCCACGAAGCGCTGCTCGACGCCGCCATCGCCGCCATCGGCAATCCCTGGCAGCGCAGGCCGGCGTGGGATGCGCAGGTGCTCGACGCGCAGGGCAAGCCGGACGAGCTGGCGCGCGAAATGGTCAACGGCTGGCTCAAGGACTGGCTGATCGCGCAGTTCTTCCGCCTGCATTCCGCCGACGCCGACGACCGGCGCGCCGCCTACTGGCAGCGCTACGCGCCGTTCATCACCTCGCTCTGGATCGGGCTGGACAGCAAGGCCATGGAGCGGCGCGACAACCGCCAGGGCCGCTTCGTCCGCCGGTCGGCCGGCTGCCTGCTGCTGACCGATGCGGCGGGCGACGACGAGGCCGCGCTGCTGCTGCGCATCGACGACGTGCTTGCCGTCGAGTTCGGCGACAGCGGCCGCGGGCTCCAGCTGTTCCGCTGGAGCGGCCTCGAAGGGAAGCTGCAGCGCCGGCTCGGATCCGCGCGCGAGGCCAAGTACTTCAGCCTGAGCGCGCTGCTGGCCGGCGAGCCGGAGGCCCGGCTCGCGCATGCCGACGAAGCGGACGCGCCGTGGGAGGCGCGCTTCGATCAGCGGCTGCGGCCCCTGCTGCTGCGGCGTTAGCCGCCGCCGGCCTTGGCCAGCGACTGCTCGATGGCGGCGGCCGGAATGAAGCCGGGCACGCGGCTGCCGTCGGGGAAGAAGATGGTCGGGGTGCCGCGGATGTTCAGCTTGCGGCCCAGGGCCAGCACCTTCTCGATCGGCGCGTCGCACTTGCCGACCGGCGGCTCGACGCCGTTCTGCATCCAGTCGTTCCAGGCCTTGGCGCGGTCCGGCGCGCACCAGATGCCCTTCGACTTCTCGGTCGAGTCGGGCGACAGGATCGGGAACAGGAAGGTGTAGATGGTGACGTCGTTCATGCCCTTCAGTTCGTGCGCGAGCTTCTTGCAGTAGCCGCAGTGCGGATCCTCGAAGGTGGCGAAGACCCGCTTGCCGTTGCCGCGCACCTGCTTGATGGCGAGGTCGAACGGCAGGTCGCTGAACTTGATCTGCGCCAGCTTGTTCTTGCGGTCCTCGGTGAGGTTGCGGTGCGTCTTGGCGTCCATGATCTCGCCGATGAAGAAGTGGCTGGCCTTCTTGTCGGTGTACAGGATCTCGCCGCCGACGACGACTTCATAGAGGCCGAGCACGCCGGCTTCGCGCACGCTGTCGACCTTGGTGCCCTTGCCGAGCGAGGCCTCGACCGCCTTCTTGATGTCGGCCGTGTCGCCGGTCTGCGCGTGGGCGGCCAGCATCCAGGCGGCGGCCAGGACGGCCAGCAGAATACGTTTGATCATGGAGTCTCCGGTAGTGTCAGCCCATCGCGTAGCGCGCCAGCGCATTGCGCACGAAGGGAAGATGGTTGGTGAGGGTCAGGCCGAAATTGCGCAGCAGGGAAACCGGCTGGCCGCGGTGGGCGAACAACTTCTGCAAGCCGTCGGTGACCGATTGTAGCGCGACCACCTCTTCCCTGCGGAGGCGCTCGTAGCGCCGCAGCCACCGTACGTCGCCGCAATGGACATGGCCGGGACAGGCCGCCAGCACCTCGGCCAGCACGCGCGCATCCTGGAAGCCGAGGTTGATGCCGTGGCCCGAGAGCGGATGGATGGTGTGGGCGGCGTCGCCGATGAGGGCGAGGTGCGGCGCCACGACGCCGGGTGCGCGCATCAGGCGCAGCGGGAAGGCCGCCGGCGGCGTGAGCGGCGCCAGCGAACCGAAGCGGTGCCGGCCGGCCTCGGCCACCCGCGCGCAGAGCCCGGCGGCGTCGAGGGCCAGCAGTTGCGCCGCATGCTCGGGCGAGGTCGCCCACACCATCGACATCAGCTTCCCCGGCAGCGGCAGGTAGGCCAGGGTCCCGCCGTCGCGGAACCACTGGCAGGCCATGCCCGCGGGCGGCCGCTCGCAGGCGAAGTTGGCGACGACGCCATGCTGGCGGTAGGGGTGGAACGCGACCTCGATGCCGGCGGCCCGGCGGGTCCAGGAATCGGCACCGTCGGCCGCCACGACCAGCTTCGCGGCCAGCGTGCGCCCGTCTTGCAGGTGCAGCGTCGCGCGGTCGGCCGCGAACGACAGGCGGGCGGGCCGCGCCGGGCAGAGCAACTCGAGATTCGACTGTCGCTTCGCCGATGCGAGGAGCTCGCGCTGCATCAGCGACGACTCGACGATCCAGGCGAGTGCCGGGACGCCGACGGCGCCGGCGGAGAAGTCGAGACGCCCGCCGCGGTCGCCGTGGATCTCCATGGCGGCGATGGGCGCCATGCGCGCGGCATCGAGGCGGCGCCAGACGCCGATCTGCTCCAGGAAGCGGACGTTGGCGGGGCTGATGGCATAGACGCGCGCGTCCCAGCCGTCGTGCCTCGCGGGCACCGGCTGGCTCTCCACCAGCGCGACGCGCAGGCGCGCCGTGCGCATGGCAACGGCGAGAGCCAGGCCCGCCAAGCCGCCGCCGACGATGACCACATCGAAATCCAGGGCGTCCTCCGTTCCAAAACGCGAACGGCCTCCGTTGCCGGAAGCCGTGCGTTCGATGCTAGCACGCGGGAAGGCGCGGCTATTGGAGCGGAGCGTCCGATGCGCGGATGCACTGCCCGCTGCAGCAGCCGCCCGCGCATTCCGGTTCCTGGCCCGGACATCTGCAAGTCGACGACCATGCGCCCAGATGGGAGAAGAATTCCTCTTCGGGCATCGGCTTGCCGAAACGGTATCCCTGGCCGAGCCGATAGCCGATTCCCTTCAGGTGGCTGCATTCGGCGCAGGTCTCGATGCCTTCCGCCACCAGCTCCTTGTTGAGCCCGTCGGCGAGATGCCAGACCGAGCGCGCGATCGAGGCATTCGAGGAATCGCGGTCGACGCCGCGCACCAGGCTCTGGTCGAGCTTGAAGGTGCCGAGCGGCAGGCGGCTCAGGGAGGCGAGATTGGAGTAGCCGGTGCCGAAGTCGTCGAGCGCCACGGTGACGCCCAGTCCGACGATGTCGTTGAGCGTCTGCACGACGCGCTGGATGTCGCGGATGAACATCGATTCGGTGACCTCGATCTGCAGCCGCTGCGGCGGCACGCCGGTATCGCGCAGCGCCTGCGCCACCGTCCCTGCCACGTCGTCGCGCTCGAACTGCTTGGGCGACACGTTGACCGCGATATGGAAGTGCTGCGGCAGGTCGGCATGGCGCTCGGCCAGCAGCGCGCACACGCGATTGAGCACCCATTGGCCGATGCGCGAGATCAAGTCGCTCTTCTCCGCGATCGGGATGAACAGTCCGGGCGACACCAGGCCCTCTTGCGGATCGCGCCAGCGGACCAGCGCTTCCGCGCCGATGATGCCGCCCTCGGAGAGATCGACCTTCGGCTGCAGGAAGACCTCGAGCTGCCCGGCGTCCACGGCCGAGTTGAGGCGCGTTTCGAGGTCGAAGTGGCGGCCCATCGACTTGTCCATCTCGGCGTCGAAGAAGGTGACCAGGTTGCCGCCCGCTTCGCGCGAACGGTGCATGGCGCGCGCCGCCTGCACGATGAGGTCCTCGAAGGAACTGCAATCCCGCGACAGGATGCTGACGCCGATGGAGGCCCCGATCTTGATGGCATGGCCGACGACGCTGATCGGCTCGGCGAGGGCCGCCAGCACCTTGTGAGCGACGATGGCGGCATCGTGCTGCTCGGCGATGTCGGACAGCAGGCAGACGAACTCGTCGTTGCCGTAGCGCGAGATGGTGTCGTCCTCGCGCAGGGTGCTCGCCAGCCTTCGCGCGGCGACCAGCAGCACTTCGTCGCCGACGTCGAGGCCGAGGCTTTCGTTGATGGACGAGAAGCGGTCGAGATCGATGAACAGCACCGCCAGGCTGCGCGAGCCGCGGTGCGTGCGGGCGACGGCGACCTGGCCGCGGTCGTTGAGCAGGTCGCGGCTGGGCAGGCCGGTGAGCGGGTCGGGCAGCGTCAGCGAGCCGTAGGCCGCCTCGCCCGTGCCCTTGGCGGACTCGATCGCGGTGTAGGTGCCGAGAAAGTGGCCGATGCCGCCGTCATCCCCGGGCAGCGCGTCGAGCACCATGCGATAGGGGCGCAGCGCTCCGTTGGCGTCGCGGTTCCACACCTCGGCACTCCAGTGCCCTTCGTCGCGCAATGACCGCTGCATCGAGTCGAACAGCTCCTCGCGCCGCCGCCCCGCGTGCAGCATGCTGGGCGACTTGCCGACGATGCCGTCGGCGGCGAGGCCGGTCGCCGCCGCCAGCGATGGATTGGCGTAGAGGATGCGCAGATCGGCGTCCGTCAGGAAGACGCCGTATTCGAGGCTCTCCACGATGCGCGGCATCACTTCGGCCACCTGCAGCCGCGGCGCCGGAGACAGCTCCTCGTCGGCCGCGAGGTCGCAGCGGGCGAGCGGCACCGGCACCAGCGCCAGGCTGACGTCGTCATGGACGCAGTCCGCATGGCGCGTGGCCTCGGCCTTCAGCCGTTCGAACGCCTCCTCGGTGCCTTCGCTGAGCGCCTTGCGTATGCGCTTGATGCCCAGTCCCTCGGCGCCGCAGCGGATGCCGAGTTCAGCGAGCCCATCCGAGCAGAGGAACAGCGAACCGTGCTGGTCGCGGGGCAGCCGGTAGCGCTGCGGTTCGATGTCTCCTTCGGTCGGGCGGATGCCCATGGGAAAGCGCCTGGGTCCGAAGGTCTCGAGGATGCGGCCCTCGTGGGAGGTCAGCAGGACTTCAGGCACGCCGGCGTTGATGACGGCCACCTCGCGTTCATGGATGTGCACGAGTGCGCCGCACACGTATTCGCTGAACACTTGCTGGCGCAGCAGGAAGCGGTTGAGGTGGTCGTAGATGCCGGCGAGCGGCATGCCGAGCAGCACCGCTTCGCGAAACAGCACGGGGATGTGCAGCGCATAGATGGCGGCCGGCAGCCCGTGGCCGGCGGCATCGGCGAACAGACCGAACCAGCCGCGCTTCTCGTGCACTGCGTGGCAGAAGAAGTCGCCGCTCACCTTGCTGAACGGTTGCACCCAGTAGCGCACGCGCGAGTCGGGAATGGCGCCTTCCGATGCCAGCACGGTGTGGATCATCTCGACGGCCGCGGTGTATTCGTGGCGCACCGGGTCGAACTGCGCGGCGCCGGCAGCTTCCTTGCGGTGGCGAGAGCCGCGCAGACGGCGTGTGGTGCCGGCGTTCTTCATCGCCAGGCGCATTCGCGCCAGGTTCGGCTGGGCGGCACTCTTCAGGTGGATATCGCGCATCGTCGTTGCGACCCGGCGTTGCTTCGGGAACCATCAACGTAGCCCACTCGCGAACCGATCGCCAGTGCTCGGCGACGGGAATCGGATGATTTCGCGATCGGTGCAAGGACTACGCCGAAAGCCGTACGTGTGCGGCATAGTGGCAAAAGCGGGCAAACGCACTATCGTGGACTTGTCGTTTCGACCCTCGCCGCGCTCACTCTCATGGGTATTGCGGCGCGCCAAACAAGGAGGCCAATCATGCTAGCTGCGAGTCCCACTTTGGCTTCTGCGGAAGCGGCCCACATCGACCTTCCCGCGAGCTTCGACTTCACCAGTTCCGCGAAATTTCGCGTGCCTTTCGTGCAACTGCTGAACGATCCCGCGACGGACCGGATCGTGCTCAATCTCTCGGCGGTGGACTATGTGGACAGCTGCGGTATCGGGACCCTCGTCGCGTGGCACAAGTTCTGCGAGGAGCGCGGCAAGGAAATGGTGGTCCGGAACTGCAACGACAAGGTATTGAGACTGTTCAAGGTACTGTCCGTCGACCGACTGTTCAATTTCTAGCAAGTGCAGGGGGCCGCGGCGGCCCGCTGAGAACTGCGCAAACTCTACGCCCTAGGCGATATTGCGGAAATCGGGTGCGATCGGCACGGTGCCGGCCCGTTCCATGCTGGGACGCGAGAAGAAGCTGCTTGAATACACCTATTCCGTTAGTGTGATTGATCTGCATTGCATATTCGCTTAGCATCGTGACCCGCATTTGCTGTTGAGACTGCCCGCAAAGGGGCGGGTTGACGGTTCGACTAGGGGAGATGTCGTTGCAGAGCCTTGCCAGTTTGCCCACCGGCGCTTCCACGGCCGCGCTTCCCCTTGTTCTTCGTCGCCCAGTGCTTCATTGCCGCGCCCACCTTCGAAATTGGCGGGCGGCCGCCGCTGCCTTCGGATTGGCGGCGATGCCGTTCCCGTCGCATGCCGGAGCTACCTTCGACTGCCTCATCGAGCCCACTCAGATGGTCGAACTGGGCAGTCCCGTGACCGGGCTCCTCGACCGGGTTTCCGTGAAGCGGGGCGATCGCGTTTCCAAGGGACAGACTGTCGCGCAGCTCGAATCCCGGGCGGAACACGCTGCCGCCGAGCTTGCTAGGTATAAGTCGGAACAGGTGGGGCCGATCCACACGGCCGAGAACAAGATCGAGTTTTCCAAGCGGAAGTTCGAGCGCCGCCGCCAATTGGCGAGCGAAAAGCTCATGGCAGTTCAGGACAGCGACGATGCCGAGGTCGAGCACCGCCTGGCTGAATCCGAACTCCAGGTTGCCCAGGAGAACCGCCAGATTGCCCGCATCGAATTCCAGCAGCAAAGCGCGCTGCTCGGCTTGCGTACCTTGCGCAGCCCCTTCGACGGCGTGGTGGTCGACCAGCTCGCCTACCCCGGCGAGGTGGTGGAGCCCGGGGGCAACAAGAAAGCCATCCTCAAACTGGCTCAGCTCGATCCACTCCGTGTCCACGTCATATTGCCGAAGACGATTTTCGGCAAACTCTCCATCGGCACCCAGGTCGATGTGTCGCCGGAGATTCCCGCGAACGGGAGGTATGTCGCGAAGCTCAAAAGCATCGATCGGCTGATCGATGCAGCAAGCGGCACCTTCGTCGTTCTCCTAGAAATGCCGAATCCGAAGCTGGATATTCCGGCCGGCGTGAAGTGCCGGGCGGCTTTCCCCGGCCTCGTCGATTCGACGCATGACCCTGTCCGGCCCAAGAACTGACCGTCCGGCGGTAAGCGATTTATCTGCAATTGGTTGCCGGCCATGAGGCCGAGGCATTCTTGCGACTTCTATATATGAGGCTGTCATGCGAAAGTCATCGATCAGGAACGACCGTCCCGACCGGATCAAGAGCCCCTTGCTGTCTCCGCTGGTCTCCGCCATGCGCGGCGCCCTCGGCGAATTGGGCAGGCTTGCGAGGCAGCCTTCCAGGAAACCGGCGCAAGTGGCGCCGGCGGCAGCAGTACGGTTCGAGCCCATCGAGCCGCGCGTGCTGCTCTCCGACGCGAATCCTGCCGCGCTCACGGTTAACGGGACCATCGGGGTTCCGGGCGAACAGGATCAGTACCAGTTCACCGTCGAGGAGTCGCGGCGAGTCGTCTTCGACAGTCTCACCAACCGTAGCGATCTCAGCTGGAAGCTAGACGGCCCAGCCGGCTCCGTGACGAGCCGCAGCTTCAGCAATACCGATTACAACGCCAGTTCGCCTGCCTTCGAATTGACGCCCGGCAAGTACGTCCTCACCGTCGATGGATCCCAGGATGCCGTCGGCGACTATTCGTTGCGGGTGGTCGACGCCGATGCGGCCGCCGATCTCACTCCCGGGACGGCGGTTACGGGAACACTGGACGGCGGCAACAAGACCGACGTCTATCGCTTCTCGGCAACTGCGGGCGACAAGTTCTACTTCAAAGGCGGCGCGCTGCAAAGCACCGGCTCGTATCCCTATGCCGACTGGCGCCTGATCGATCCGTACGGACGCCAGGAAGGCGGCACCGGAAACCTGACCCAGGACCGAGATGCGTTTTCGGTCCAGTGCACCGGCGAATACCTGCTGCTGGTCGAGGGTGCCGGCAGCAATACCGCTCCGGTGTCCTACCAGTTCAATCTGCAGACGGTTTCGGATACGACCGCGCCCCTGGCGCTCAATACCGCGACCACCGCCAACATCGACCAGGCGGGCAAGACGGCCAATTACACGTTCACCCTGTCGGAAGAGACGCCGGTATTGTTCGACAGCCTCAGTTCGTCCGCATTCTACTGGTCGCTCACCGGGCCCGCGGGACAGCAGGTTTCGCGGCATCTGTGGTCCGATGACACGAGCTACACCAATGGCTTCGAGCGCTTCCTGCTGCCGGCCGGCGATTACACTCTTTCCGTCGATGCCAGCTATGCGACGACGGGAAGCTACGGCTTCCGTCTTCTGACAGCCGCGGGCGCGCAGGATCTCGCGAGCGGCGCCGAAGTCAGCGCAACGCTGGACAACGCCCGCGGGTCGCAGCTCTATAAGGTTTCGCTGTCCGCCGGGGACAAGGTCTATTTCGATGGTCGCGCCGTCGCCGGCGGCGGCGTCAACTGGCGTCTCATCGATCCCTTTGGCACGAAGCTGGCCAGCCAGGCGCTCATGACTGCTGTCGACCCGGTCACGGTGCAAGCGACGGGCGACTACTGGCTGGTGATCGACGGCAGCGAAGCCAACGCCGCCGATGCGGCAGTCAGCTACCGGTTCGCACTGAACAAAGTCCCCGACGTTCTGCAGTCGATCACCGCCGACGGAACCGAAGCGGATGGCAACATCGACACTGCCGGCCAAGCGATCGTCTACTCGTTCACCCTCGCGGCATCGACGCAACTGGCTTTCGACAGCCTCAGCAATCGATCCGATCTGCAATGGAGCCTCTCGGGTCCGCGCGGAACGGAAGTGTCGGATCGCCGCTTCGATCAGAGCGAGGGCACCGGCGTCGGCATCCTGCCGTTGCCCGCCGGCAACTATCGCCTGACAGTTCGGGGCAAGGGTAGCGCGACCGGCTCGTTCGCCTTCCGATTGCTGGACTTCGGCTCGGCCGCCGGCATCACGACCGACGTGCCGGTCACCGGAACGCTTTCCCCGGGCAATGGCAGCCTGGCCTACCGGCTTACCGCCGCGGCCGGAGACAAGATCGCCTTCCAGAGCAACAGCGTCAATGGCGGCTCCGCCACCTGGCGCCTGATCGACCGCTACGGCCGCGACGTTGCGGGCAGCAACAACCTCGCCAGCGCACGTGCCGCTTTCGTCCTGACGACCGGCGGCGACTATACGCTGCTCATCGAGGGGGCGCTCGCCAATACGGCAGCCGTCGAATTCAGCGTGCAATTCAACGCCAGCGGCAACCAGGCGCCCACCCCGCTGCCCGCCGGCGATGCGCTTGCTTTTGGAACCCTCGCTTCCGGAACGATGGCGGCCTGGGATGCCACGAAGACCTACCGCTTTACGCTCACCGCCGATTCGCTGCTGGTGATGGATACGCAGAACCAGAATGGCAGCAGCGCCATCTGGACGCTGGTGGGGCCGCGCGGCACGGAAGTCGACCAGCGGCAGCTCTATACCAGCGATGCCTCGTACTCAAATCCAGTCCTGGCGCTTCCGGCCGGGGACTATGCGCTGACGGTGAAGGGAAGCTCGAACACGTATTTTTGGAACAGCGGAGCCTATTCGTTCCGGCTGCTCGACGCCTCGGCATTTTCATCGCTCATGCTGGGCCAACAGGTTACGGCCACGCGCACGCCAAGCAACGCCACGCTGGGCTATCGATTCGAAGCGACGGCGGGCAGCAACCTTGTCCTGAACTGGAGCGACTCAGGTTATTCGTCGCTGTGGACGCTCATCGATCCCTTCGGTCGAGCGGTTACCGGGGTTAACGGCGATAGCTACGGCACGACGTACGGCATCGGTGCGTCGGGAACGTACACGCTCATCAACGAAGGCTACTACTATGCGTCCGGCAGCACGAACGTCACCTTCACCCTGAGCGAGCAGGATCGTTCTATCGCGCCGTTGGTCTTCGACGACCAGCTCAGCGGTACTCTGGCCGGACGCCAGAGCCTGGCCGAATATGACTTCACGCTCGACCGCACGACGAGCCTGGTGTTCGACTCGCTCGACACGACGGGCGGCAACAACAACGTGCAATGGATGCTGCGCGGGCCGAAGGGGACGGTCGCCGGATGGTCGACGGCAACCAGCGCTTCCATACTGGGAGCGCTTCCACCCGGCAAGTACTCCTTAGTGCTGCGCAATGCCAAGGACACCGCAGTCGATTATCGTTTCCGTGTGCTGGACCGCGACGCCGCGGTCGCACTGATCCCGGGCGAGGCGGTCAACGACAGCCTCCCGGCCGGTGAAGCGCGCCTCTATCGCTTCAACGGGAATGCGGGAGAGCACTACTACTTCGACGGTCAAAACTACTATTACGGCACCAACGAGCTGTGCTACTGCAAGATTGTCGATCCTTACGGCAGGCTGGTGTTCTCGAACTCTACGTCCAACGACACGACGGACTTCGCGCTGCAGGCCACCGGCGAGTACCTGATGCTGGTCTACCCCGCGTCCAGCTACTACTCGCAAGCTGGAGCGGGACGCACCGCCAAGTTCAACCTGTTGCTCAAGCCGTCGACGAACGCCGTGCTGACGCTGGGGCAAGACATGAGCGGAACCACTACGCGTCCCGCAGAAAGCGTCAAGTACAGCTTCACGCTGACGGCCCCCGCCCAGATCCTCGTCGACGGCTGGGACGGTGCCGGCTTCTCGTGGAGCCTATCGGGGCCGCGTGGCAGCGAGGCGAGCGGCAACAGCCTTTCCAACTCGCCGCGCTTGTTCCGGCTGCCGGCGGGGAACTACGAGTTCACCGTCGCGGCCGACTCGCTCAACTTCGGTTCCTTCCATTTCCGCATCACCGATCTCGCCAGCATCGTCGCCGTCCCGCTCAATACGGCGGCACATATGTCGCTGGCCTCGAACGATCGTTCGCAAGCGTATCTGCGGTTCGATCTCGCCGAGAACGGCCAACTCGCGTTCGATGCAGGCGGCGTCAATCCGTACAGCAGCTGGAGGGTCTACGACGCACTCGGGCAGGTCCAGGCGTCGGGCAATTTGTACAACCTCAATCGCCTGAACCTCCTTGCCGGGACCTATTACCTGGTTTATTGCGGCGGCACGGTCGATCAACCCGACTTCGACCTCGCGGTCCGCACCTACAGCTCGAAGTCCGCGGCCCTGCCGCTCGGTCAGCGGATCGACGATCAGTTGGATCAGCCGGCCCAGGAGAATACGTACAGCTTCGACATTTCGGCCCGTACGATCGTGATGTTCGAAAGCCTCGGCAGCGATCCCGACCTCGTGTGGCAACTAACGGGACCGTCCGGCTCCGTCAGTAGCGGCAGCTTTGCCTCCAATGACATCAGGATGGCATTGTCCACGGCCGGTCATTATGCGCTCAAGGTTTCGTCGCAAAGCTTCTCCGCCAAGCCGTTCGCGTTCCGCATGATCGACGTGGCGAGCGCGGCGCAAGCGCTGCCGGTGGGTGCGTCCACAGTCACGCTGGAGCCGGCGGATCGCACCCGCATCTTCGGATTCGATGTCGCTGCCGGTCAGTACTTCAGCTACAAGTTCGGCACGCTGGCGGCCTCGGCGAGCGTTTCCTGCGTCCTGCTTGACAGTTCGGGCAACTATGTCGGCTCGTTCGACAGCCGCTACGACTACACCCGATCGCTCGCCGCCGGTCATTACCATCTGATTCTGTCAGCCGACATTTCTTCCACATCCGCCGTGGACCTAGGACTGACCGTGGCGGTATCCGGAAACCACGAACGCGACCTCGCGTTCGGGACCGATGCCGTCGGAAGCATTGATGCGCAGGGGCTTTCCGACACATGGAATTTCACCCTGAACGCCTCCCGCCGGGTCGTCTTCGATGCCCTGTCGGGCACGGGCGTGTCGTGGTCCCTGCTGAACGCTGCGGGTACGACGTTGCGCAGCGGCGACATGCGTTCGCCGGCCATCTTCGATCTCGGCGCCGGCGACTACCGGCTGGCCGTCACGGGCGCGGGTTATACCGTTCCAGGCGCATATGGCTTCCGCCTGCTCGATGCCGCAGATGCGGCGGATCTGGCGGAAAGCGTCGCCAGCCCTGGGACACTGCCGGAAACGCATGCCGCCGCGCTCTACCGGCTTTCTGCAGCAGCCGGCACTTCATGGTTCATCTCGGCGGAAACTGCCGCAAGCGGTGGCCGCCTCTGGGTGTTCGACTCCAACGGCGGACTGGTCGGCGCACCGGCTATGCCGGCTTCGGCGCTGGAAATCCCGACCCTATCCCAGGACAAGGATTACATCGTCGTCGTCGATAACAGTATCGACAATGCCGGGGCTATCGACTACACGCTCACTGCAACCCGTGCCACCGAGATCACGGAATCGGCCGCGCTGGGAGACATCCTGGCTGCAACGATCGACACACCGAACACATTCCGCAGCTACCGCCTGAATCTGGCCGGCAACGCCCGCTTCGTCATTTCGAATGCGGGTTCCGATGCCGGCATGCGCTGGCGGCTGACGCCCGTCGGGTCGGTGCCGGCAGGGTGGCAGAACCTGTCCGATAGCGGCTTCTATTCGGACGCGCAATACGTCGCCGGGGGCGAATACACGCTGACCTTCGCGTCCGGCAATCCCGCCGCCACCGCCTTCCGCGTCCAGTTGCTCGACCTGGATGCCGCAACCACGCTCGACCCGGCTGGGGCAAGCGCCGTATTAGCCGACGGCCGCGATGCGATCGCCTACGCCTTCGATCTCGCGTCTTCTCAGCGCGTAACCGTCGACCTGGCAACCGCTGATCCGGCGCAACTCAGTTGGGCACTTTATCGCGACGGCTACCGCCTTCAGAGCGTCGACGCCGGGATTGCCCGCGATACGGACGACCTGGAAGCCGGGCACTACGTGCTGGTGCTCTATGGCCGGGGCGCCGAGGGACAGAGCGTGGACTACTCGCTTGTGCTCCAACCCATTGGCGCGGCATCGATGTCCCTCGGCGACGTGGTGACGACGGCCTTCCCGGCCACGGGCGACTGTCTCGACTTCGAGTTCTCGCTGCCGTCTCCCACGCAGGTGATGTTCGATGCGCTTGCCGGCTCGCCGAACTTCCGGTACGAGATTTACGACCCGTTTTCGCAATGGACTGTCGCCAGCGGCTATTTCACCGCGGACACTCAATACGGCACCCGGCTGATCGGACTCGATGCCCGGACGTACCGCCTTCGAATCTTCCGTCCCGATACGTCGGCTCAGGCTGCGACCGCCGAGGACGTCGCCTTCCGCCTCATGTCGCTCGACCAGGCCGAGACAGGCCCCACGGACGTCGGCGTACCGCTGACCGGCACGCTGGTGCGCGGTAGCGAATCCGTCGCACGCCGCTTCGACGCGGTCGCCGGCGACAAGATATCCGTGACGCTGGACAGCGTGCAGGGCGGGGACATCGCCTGGCGGTTGCTCGACAGCGCGAACAACCTCGTCGGATGGTATGGATGGGAGGGCAACAGCAACATCCGCGTGACGCAGTCCGGCCGCTACACGCTGCTGGTCGATGGCGATGTCGGCAACACCGGCCCCGTGGACTATCAGTTCACGGTTTCGGTACAGCCACCGGTAGACACGCGGCCGCCCGGCGACACCTTGGAACTCGGCAGCGCGCCGATCGACGCGATCATTCCGCCCGGCGGCTTGACGTATCGCTTCACGCTCGCGCAGGCGACGCTCGTCACGGTGTCGGGAGATACGGGCTATATCTATACGCCTTGGAGGATTCAAGGGCTCGAGGACGAGATGGCAACGGGCTCCATCTATGAGCCGGGCATCTACGCGAATTCATGCTTCCTGGCGGCGGGCGACTACGCAATCAGCTTCGAGAACTCGAACTCGTCCGACATCGACGCTTCCCTGCGCATCGAAGACGGCTTGCATGCCTCGGTCGTATCCCCCGAGGCCGACATCGTGACGACGGGGCCGCGCCTATTCGCGGTCAATCTCGATGCCGGGCAAACCCTCTTCTATCGCAGTCCGGGCGAAGGCAGTTGGGATATCTACGGGCCGAACGGCAATTATGCCGGGGGCGCCTACTCTAACGAGCAGAACTACGGGAGCTTCGCCGCGCCGATTGCCGGCACCTATTACATCACGCTGTCCCGCGACTACACGGCCTGCGCGAACGGCACCAGCTTGGAGTTGCGCCAGTTTACCGAGCAGGTCCAGGAACTGACCCTGGGAACCACCGTAACGGGGACGCCGGACCAACTGCACTCGGTCAGCTACACATTCTCGGTGACGGAGGGGCGCCCATTCCTGTTCGATATCTCGCGGACGCAGGGGTGGGTGCCGTGGTCGCTGACCCGCGATGGCGAGCCGGTCTCCGACGGCTATTGGGCACAAACTGGATTCGACTGGGGCGGCGACAGCATTCTTTATCTTGATGCCGGCAACTACTGCCTGACCACCCGGGATTACGAGTACGACCTGACCGTCGTCGACCTTACCCAGGCCGAAGACGCCATATTGGGCGGGCAAACGGCAGTGACGGTGGCGCCGGGCACCTGTGTCGTTCGCCGTGTCGGTGGCCAGATCGGCGACTCCTTCCTCTATGCGCCTGAATCCGTCAACGGCTCGGGAAACTGGCAACTGCTCGATGAATCCGGAAATTTCATCGCCGGCGACGACATCGGAAACAACTCCGCCTGCCTTGATCTTCCCTACACGGGATCGTATTACCTGGTGTGGTCCGCGAATCCGGGCGAGAGCACGGCGCCTGTCGACTATTCCTTTACGCTCGACGTTACGGCACCGCCCCCCGCAGTCGCCATACCCGCGCTTGGCGAACCGGTGACGGGAACGCTGGCCGACGACGGCACGGCTCGGTTCAGTCTGCACTTGGAGGCCGATACGCAGATTTACGTCGATGCGCTGAACCTCTCCTCGGCCAGCGACTGGCAGGTTTTCGACAACGCCGGCACCTTCGTACTGGCTGGCAACACGGACTCCCCGAGCATCAACCGGCTCGCCGCCGGGGACTATGTCCTGAGGTTCATGGGCACGCCCTTCTCGGGCGAAGAAGTCTCCTTCCGCGTGATGGACGTCCAGGCTTCCGTGACCGCGGCCGCGGGCGACGTTGCCGGCACGCTCGCGGCTGGAAACGCCGCGATCTATCAATGTACGATTTCCGAAGGTCAGAGCCTGGTGTTCGACCCCGCCGACTTCGGCGGCATGACCGGCCGCTATGCCGTATTGGATGCCAACGGGGCACAGCGGTATCTCGGGTACGCCTTCGATACTCCTGCCGCCGTTCGCGGACTCCCCGCGGGAGATTACTACCTTGTCCTCGATGCGGCTGCCGATTCGCCGGCCGCCAGCGCCAATATCCAGTTCCGTTTCGGCGGAGTTTCAGCCAGCGCACCCGTTGCGATGACGATCGCCACCGGTATTGCCGACGCATTGGACGAGGATGGCACACGTCGCTTCAGTTTCGACACTGACGGCCCCGGTCTCTTCTGGCTCGAGGTGCAGAGCGGATTTGCCGGAACTTGGTACGTCGAGGATGCCCAGGGTAGCGTGATCGCCTCGGGCGGCGGCAATCATACCGACGGTGGCCTGATCCGGATCGCGGCTGCCGGCAGCTACACCCTATCGATCGCGGCCAACATGCTGCCGCCAGCCGGCAACCGGGATCTCGCGCTGCGACTCTTCGACTTCGCGGCGGCCGCCGTGTCGATCTCGATGGACGTCCGTACGGAGGGGACGCTCGACTCCGCCAGCCGCGTCGCCGTGTACAGCTTCGACGCGTCCGCGACGGACGTCTTCCGCTTCATCTCCTCCGCCATCGATTCGAGCGGCGTCGTGTGGCGGCTCTACAGTCCATCCGGATCGCAGATCCTGAGCGGTGATGCGTCGGTTACCGGCGGACTCTACAGCCTTTCTCCCTATGGCAGCGGGCGCTACTACCTCGTTATCGACGGTTCGGCGAGCGCCTCGTCGACGATCCATTACGCCTTCACGGCCGGCACCAACCGGATTGCCCTCGACACGCTCTACAGTGGATACGCGAGCTACTACTCTCCCGCGACCTACCCGATTCACCTCGACCAGCCCGCTCTGTTGGTGTTCGATGCGTTGAAGACCGGTTCTTTCTCCTACGCCGACTACTACCTCTACTGGACGCTGACGGGATCGGACGGCCAGGTATTCGGAACCCAGACACTGTACCAAAACGACCCGATCCGGATGCTGCCGGCCGGTGACTATACGCTCAAGCTGTACAGCAACTACTACTGGTATTCCCCGGCCTACCAGTTCCGCATCCAGACGCGCACCGGCATGGAATCCGTCACGCCGGGAACGACGGTCAGCGGCACGCTGAATCCCGGATCCGCGACCAAGCTCTATCGGCTCGATGCCACGGCTGGAGAAACTTACTATTTCCGGGGCCTGCAAAGCATCAGCGGCGCCTGGCGACTGTTCGACCCGGACGGCAACCAGATATTCAACGGCTACAGCCTCACCGACCAGAACGCGATCACCCTGGCGAAGACGGGCAGTTACATTCTCTCGATCGAAGGCAGCAACTCGGTTACCACGGCGCAGAGCTACTCGTTCGCCGTCGTGAAGCCGGTGGACATGGGAACGGTTGCGTTGAACGCAACGGTGAGCGACAGCGTGCCCGGCGGGACGCTGCGCCGCTTCAACCTGCATCTCGACCAGGACGGCGTCCTCGTCTTCGACAGCCTGGGCAGCAACAGCAACGTCAATTGGCGGTTGGAAGGCGCAAACGGCGTGGTGTTCGATCGCGCCATGACATCGTACAGCAACACCGACTACGGCATGGCGCTTGCGGCGGGCGACTACAGCCTGATCCTCAAAGTGTCGGGGACCGGCACGAGCCCGTATTCGTTCCGCGTGCTCGACCGGTCCGGCGCCACGCCAATCGTGCCCGGAACGCCGGTGACGGCGAGCGTGACGCCGGTCAACGGCGCGCGCCTGTTCACCTTCGACGCCGTCGCTGGCGAACGCTACTACTTCGACGTCCTGTCGTCGCTTTCCTTCGATTCCAATTCGACGCCCTACTGGAGTCTGCTGGATCCGCTCGGACAGCGCATCTTCGGCTCGACCGACACGGGCTATTTCAACTACGAGTCGTACATGCTGGACCCCGCCACGGGTACGTATCGCTATCGCTACAAGCTCTACGGCTACGACCAGGAGCCGGCCGCGCTCAGCAAGACGGGCACCTACACGCTTGTCCTCGAGGGCGCCAACTCCCGCACGGCGAGCATGCCGCCGCTGACGTTCAACGTCGTCAAGGTGCCGAACAATCCGCCGGTGGTGCTGGACTCCCTGCTGATACGCCCGGCGCCGGATCTCGCGATCAACAACGTCACGCTCGATCCCGCCGCCGGCCTGCAAAGCGGGCAGCAGCTGACGATCGGCTGGGTGGAGGAGAACCGCGGACAGGTCGCCACGGCGACCAACTGGAACGACCGCATCATCGTGCGCAACCTCGACACCGGCAAGCTCGTCGCCAACATCACGGTTCCCTACGATGCCGCGCAGGACGGCGCCATCGGCAGCGGCGAATCGCGCACGCGCAGCGCAGCGATCCGGCTGCCAGACGGTTCCAATGCGGTTGGTCGGTTGTCGTTCACCATCATGGCCGATGCCGACAACCTGATCCGCGAAAGCAACCTGACGGGCACCGCGGAAGGCAACAACGCGATGACCGTCGAGGCGACGGTCGAACTCGCGCCGTACGCCGACCTCGTCGCCGAGGACTTCGTGCTCGCTCCCGCGGGCGACTATCAGCCCGGAGAAACCGTCAGCGTCTCTTGGAACACGGCGAACCGCGGCAATGTAGCGGTGGCGGCGCCGTGGAGCGAGCGCCTCGAAGTGCGCAATCTGAGCACCAACGCCCTGGTGGCCAGTGTCGCCATGCGCGATGACCTGACAGACGGGGCGCTGGCCGCCGGCGCAACTCGCCAGCGCAGCACGAGCTTCGCCTGGCCCACGGGCGTGGATGCCTCCGGGCGGTTCTCCATCCGCGTCGTGCTAGATGCGGCCGGTGAGATCGCCGAGGCCAATTCAAGCGGCACCGGCGAGAGCAACGACATCGTCGAAGCCCTGCGCGACGTCGGCCCCGATCTTCAGATCCGCAACCTGCAGCTTGTCACCACCGACCTGCAGGCCGGCGGTTTCGTCACCATCCAGTGGGAAGACTGGAACCTGGGCGCGAGCGCGACGGGCATGGGATTCGACGATCGCGTCACCGTGCGTAATCTCGGCAGCAACGCGGTCCTGCTCGACACCAGCGTGCCCTACGATCCGGCGCTCCAGAACAACGGCCCGATCCTTCCGGGGCAATCGCGGCAGCGCAGCTTCACCTTCCGTCTGCCGGATGGATTGCGCGGCACGGGAGACATCGGCATCACAGTGAGTGCGGACCAGAATGCCGGTGGCGTGAGCGTGCTTCACGAAACCAACCTGACCAACGACGCCGAAAAGAACAACACTGCTTCCGTGGCCGGCACGGCGGCCGGCCGCAGCTATGCCGACTTGCGGACGGGGAGCGTCGGTGGCGATGTCGCCGGCGTCGGCGGCGAGCCCGTGAACGTCAGCTGGACTGTCGCCAACAATGGCCAAGCGGATGCCACCGGCGATTGGAACGACCAGATCATCTTCAGCACTGACACCACGATCGGCAACGCCGACGACGTGGTGATCGGCACCGTCCGCCACACGGGCGGCCTGGCGCAGGGCGCTTCCTACGCGCAGACGACGTCCGTACGCGTGCCGATGCGCAGTGCCGGACGCTACTACTTGGCGGTCAAGACCGACAGCGGCGCGGAAGTCGTCGAACCCGACACGCGCGCCGACAACGTCAGCGGCGCGCATGCCATCGATTTGGCGGAAGCCTACAGCGACCTGAACACACTTTCGGTCACTGCGCCGGAGGCGGCCATGAGCGGCGAAAACGTTCTGGTCACGTGGGTGGTCCGCAACGACGGCAACGCGACCACCGACTTGGCGCTATGGAACGACAGGGTCATTCTGTCCACCGATCCGGTGCCGAGCGGCGACGATATCGTCATTGCCGGCTCGATCACGCATGCCGGGCTGCTGTCGCCCGGCCAGAGCTATACGGGCAAGGCGACGATCACCCTGCCGCGGGACCTGCAAGGCCAGTTCTACGTCATCGTCGACACGAACTCGAACCGCAGCGTCAACGAAAAGGGCTTGACGGCGAACAATGCAACGGCGACGCCGGTCGCGATGCGCGTCGGCCTGGCCCCCACGCCGGATCTCACCGTCTCGGCGGTCACCGGCAGCACCATGCTGCGTCCCGGCGACACGGCATCGGTCACGTATACGCTGGCCAACAACGGCGCGGCTGCCGCGGTGGCACCCTGGCGCGACCGCATCTACATCGATCGCGGCGCCAGCGGCCTCTACGAGATCGCCAGCGTGTTCAACACCGATAACCTCGATGTCGGCGCGACGCAGCAGCGCACGGTGAACGTCGCGATCCCGACCTGGTTCTGGGAAGGCGACTTCCGCTGGGTGGTCCGGACCGACACCGACAACGCTGTCTTCGAGCGCAACGCGGAGGACAACAACCAGGGATCATCGACCGACGTCGTGCGCATCTCGCGCACCGACCTTGCCGTGACCGACGTGCGCGCCGATGCGCTGGTGCAGTCGGGCACCACCGTCCACGTCGAATGGACCATCGCCAACCAGGGCGGCACCGCCACGGCCAACTGGGTTGACCAGGTTTTCCTGTCCAAGGGCGGCACGCTGAAGAAGGTCGCCGACGTCGCGCATTCGGGACCGCTCGCCAGCGGCGACAGCTATGTCGCCAGCGCGGACGTTGCGATCCCGCTCGACTACTCGGGCGACTACGAAATCGTCGTCGTTACCGACGCGGGGCAGGTCATCAACGACCACGACCGTACCAACAACCGCAGCACGAAAGCGCTCTCGGTCGACCTTGCACCTTATGCCGACCTGACCGTGACGTCGATCGTCGCACCGACCCAGGTGATCGACGACCCGGCGCCGCTCGACGTCAGCTGGACGGTGATGAACCAGGGCACCGGCGCCGGCCGGACCGGCAGCTGGACCGACCGCATCGTCCTGTCGCGCGACGATACCTACGGCAACGGCGACGACTGGGTGATCGGCGAGTACCGCCACGACGGTGGGCTGGCCGCCGGGGACAGCTATACGCGCAACGTCCAGGTGCTGCTGCCGCCCGCAACCGTCGGCCGCTACAAGATGTTCGTGGTCACGGACGCCAAGTCGGAAGTGTTCGAGAACGGCCTCGAGGCGAACGACATCGCGCGCGTCGCCCACGACGTCGACGTCATGGCGATTCCGTACGCCGATCTGCAGGTCCAATCCGTCACGGCCGACGCCGCAGCTGCCAGCGGACGGCCGCTGCATGTGACCTGGAGCGTAATCAACGACGGCATCGGCATCACCAACAGCGCGGAGTGGACCGACACCGTCTGGCTGAGCCGAAATCCCGACGGCAAGGACGTCGTCAAGCAACTCGGCAGCTTCGATCACATCGGCCAGCTCGCCGTCGGCGACGGCTACACCCGCAGCGCCGACGTGCTGCTGCCTGACGGCATCGAAGGCGACTACTACGTCAACGTCAGGACCGGCGGTCCGTTCGAATTCATCTTCACAGACAACGACACCAACCGCACGGTCGCCGTGCCAGTGACCCTATCCAAGTCGCCGGACCTCGCCGTCGAAAGCGTGACGCTGCCGGCCAGCGCCCAGGAAGGTTCGGTCATCGACGTCTCGTGGACGGTCGTCAACCAAGGCGAAGCCGCGGCCAGCGGCGTCTGGGTGGATAGCGTCTGGCTGGTGCCAGCGAGCGGCGTCGGCAGCCCCGTCTCGCTTGGCAGCTTCAGCTACGATCGCGGCCTGGAATCCGGCATCCGCTACAGCCGGACCGAGCAGGTGCGACTGCCGGCGAAGATCGAAGGGCTCTACCGCATCAAGGTGGTGACCAACGCCAACCTCGGCGGCTCCGGCAACCAGGTCTACGAGCACGGCGCCGCCCGCAGCAACAACGCGCTGCTGTCGGCCGACGTGACCCAGGTGAATCTCAACGACCGCCCCGACCTGCGCGTCGGCACCGTCACGGCTCCTGATCACGTCATCGCGGGCGGCAGCGCCTCGGTCAACTACACCATCATCAACCAGGGAGCCGCGGCCACCAGCGGCCGTTGGACGGACAAGGTCTTCCTGTCGCTCGACGCCACCTTGAGCGCCGATGACCGCCTGGTCGGCCAGTTCGGCAACGGCAGCGCGCTGGCGCCCACGGAGAGCTATGCCAACGAGTCGGCCTCGGTCGACATCCCGATCACCTATCGCGGCGACGCTTATCTGATCGTCGTCGCCGACGGCAACTACAACGTCGACGAGTATCCGAACGAGGCGAACAACGTCAAGGCTGCCCACATCTACGTCGATCCGGTGCCGTTCTCCGACCTCGTGACCAGCGACGTCGTGGCTCCCGACCAGGCCATCCACGGCAGCAGCATCGAGGTGCGCTACAAGGTCGCCAACCTCGGCAGCGCGACGACGCGCGGCATCGCGGCGAACACCAACAGCTGGACGGACAGCGTCTGGCTGACGCGCGACAGGACCCGCCCGAGCCCCGGCAAGGGCGACGTGATGATCGGTCAGGTCACGCACACGGGCAATCTCGCCATCGGCGAAGACTACCTCGGCACCATGCAGGTCACCATTCCGGACGGTACGCTCTCCGGCAACTACTACATCACCGTCTGGAGCGACACCTACGACGCCATTCTCGAGGACACGCTGGCGACGAACCTGAATCCGGACGACCCGCATCAGACCGACAACAACAACTACAAGGCGCGGCCGATCAGCGTGCTCGGCCTCACCCCGCCGGATCTGGCAGTGACCGAGGTCACCGCGCCGGCGACGGCGAACGGCGGCGACGGCAGCTATAGCTTCAGCTACACGGTGCAGAACCGTGGCGACGTCTTCAGCGGCGCGTGGACCGACAGCTACTACGTCTCCGACAACCCGGACCTCAGCAAGGCGAAACTCTACTGGCTGATCGGCAGCTGCACACAGAATCGCACCATGGCGAATGGCGAGCGCTACACGGTGACGCAGACCGTGGCCCTCGACCCGGCGGTGCATGGCGCCTACCTGGTGGTCAAGACCGATGCCAACAGCAATGTACGAGAGACCGACGAATCGAACAACGCCGGCAACGCCGGCTCGATCGTCACCGCTCACCCTGCCGACCTCGTCGTGACCTCGGTCGAGACGCAGCCCGAGAACTTCTCCGGCGAAGACACGACGATCACGTGGACGGTGACCAACCAGGGCGAAGCCGTTTGGGCCGGCACCAGGGGCTGGGTAGACTCCATCTTCATCAGCACTGATCCGACCTTCATCCCCGATCGCGCCACCGCGCTGGGGGCGGTCGTGCATTCCAATGCGGAGGGCTTGGGGGCGGGCGCCAGCTACACGGCATCGGCCAAGGTCAAACTGCCGCCCGGCACCGATGGTCTGTACTACATCTACATTCTGACCGACTCAGAGCATTCGTACGGGGCGCTGAGCGGATCGCCCAACAAGAGAATTTCCCGCGAATACGTGACCTCGGACGGCACCCTGGACCGTGCCGGGTTCTATTCGGCAAGCGCGTACGAAGGCTTCCGCAACGACAACAACGTCTCGCGCGGCGACCTGAACATCACCTATCGCGAGCCCGATCTCCAGGTCAACAACATCTCGGTTTCCGACCCGACGCCGCACTCGGGCGAGACCGTGACGGTGACCTGGACGGTGACGAACTACGGTACGCGCGAGACGCGGACCAATACCTGGTTCGACGGCATCTACCTGTCGCGCGACGCGTCGCTCGACAACGCCGACTACCCGCTGGTGGATCGCGGGTCGGAGGTGGAGGGCAAGTTGCGGGTATCGCTCGTGTCGCTTTACGAGAACAACAAGCCGAAGTACCTGAAGCCGGGCGAGTCCTATACCCAGTCGGAGACGTTCACGCTGCCCGAGTCGATCAGCGGCGACTTCAATATCATTGTCAAGACCGACACGTCGACGACCAAGAGCTACTATGGCTACGTGTCGAGCACGGTTCGCGACGGCCTCGATGTGCTGGACAACAACCCGAACTTCGATTCCGTCAAGGAATTCAAGGACGAGGGCAACAACGTCAAGTCCATCGCGCTGCCGATCACGCTGGCGACGCCGCCCGACCTGCAGGTCTCGCAGGTCACCGCCGCCGATTCAGTGATTGCCGGCCAGGCGTTCACCGTGAACTATACGGTGGTCAACTCGGGCGGCGCCACGCCGAGCGACCAGAGTTCCTGGTACGACCTCGTCTATCTCTCCAAGGACCGCTTCCTCGACGTCTCGCAGGACCGCTACCTCGGCTACATACAGCACAACGGCGGACTGGCCGCGAACGGCAGCTATGGCGGCACTCTCACCGTCACGGCGCCGCGCGACCTCGAAGGGCCGTACTACGTCTTCGTCGTCACCGATCCGGCGCGCACCTGGGGCACCGGCGAGTACGGCCGCGTGCGCGAGTTCGGCAAGGAGCAGAACAACGCCACCACGGCCGCGCAGCCGATCGTCGTGCAGACGCCGCCGCCGGCCGATCTCAAGGTCACCGGCGCCACCTTGCCGGCGAGCGCGAATGTCGGCGACGACATCCGCATCGACTACACCATCACCAACGACTCGATCAACCCGGCCTACGGCCGCTGGACCGATGCGATCTATCTCTCCAGCGACAACGCCTGGGACCTCGGCGACGTCCTGCTGGGCAAGGTCGACCATATCGGCGATCTCGGTGCGCACGGCAGCTATACCGGCAGCCTGACGGTCAAGCTGCCGCCCGTGAAGGACGGCAACTGGCGCATCATCGTGCGGCCGGACCTCTATAACGATGTCTTCGAGGGCAAGATCAGCTACACGGCGACCGGGCTCAACCTGCCGCCGGGCGAAGCCAATAACCGGACGGCATCGGGCGACGCCATGCAGGTGCATGTGCCCGTGCTTACGGTGGGCAGCCCCCTCGCTACGACGCTGGTCGCCGGCCAATCGCGGCTCTACAAGCTCAGCGTCGCCGCCGGCGAAACCCTGCGCGTGCTGCTCGACTCCTCGGCCGAGAGCGGCTCCAACGAGGTGTACATCCGCTACGGCGACATTCCTACCGCCTACGCCTATGACGCCGCCTACAGCAACCCCGTCGCGGCCGACCAGGAGGCGGTGATCCCCAGCACCCAGGCCGGCGACTACTACGTCCTGGTGCGTGCACGCCAGGGCGCCGAGACGCCCGTCACCATCCGCGCCGATCTGGCGCCGCTGTCGATCACCCAGGTCACGCCGGATCAGGGCGGTACCGGGGACGACGCGCATCGCTGGGTCACGCTCGACATCTACGGCACCCACTTCAAGGCGGGCGCGCTGGTCAAGCTCTCGCGCCCCGGCATCTATGAGGTCGAGCCCGATCGCTGGCAAGTCCTCGACGCCACCCACATTCGTGCCGTCTTCGACATGCGCAAGCTGCCGCACGGCCTCTACGACGTCAGCGTCGCCAATCCCGACGGCCAGGTCGTCACCGAAGCCAATCGCTACCTCGTCGAACGCGGCATCGAAGCCGACGTGACCATCGGCGTCGGCGGCTTGCGCAACATCGGCCCCGGCGACAACGACACCTTCTCGGTGTCGCTGCAGAGCCTCACCAATGTGGACACGCCCTACGTGCGCTTCGACTACGGCGTGTCGAACATGGGCTACAACACCGATCTGATCGAAGGCCTGAATCTGCCCTACGTCGTCTTCGGCACCAATCTCGGCGGCAGGCCCGCCGGCGTGACGACCGACACGGCCGGCAACACCCAGACCTACGGCCAGACGCCGACCAGCATGTCGCGCACCGACATTCCCTGGGCCAAGCTCGACGGCGTCGACAACACCAGCGGCTTCGATCTGGCGCCCGGCTACGCTTTCGACGTGGCGGCGAACGGTTACGTCGGCATGACCTTCAACGTCCAGACCTACCCGGGGCTGGCCGAATGGATGGCCTACGACTTCCCCGGTCTGCGCGACAAGCTGTATGCCCTGCATCCCGAGTGGAAGGCACAGGGCCTGCTCGACGGCGGTCCGCAGGATCTCGACAACATCTCCGCGGGACTGACGGCGAAGTTTCTGTCGACCGATCCCGAAACGCACCTCACCAAGAAGGAAGCCTTGGCGGAGGCGTTCCAGTTCAACATCGTAGGCGCGGCGACGCCCATCACGCGCGACGAATTCATCGCCGATCAGACGGCGCATGCCAAGCAGTTGCGTCAGGCGATCCTCGCCGATGCCACGGCGCCGTCGAGCCTCGCGGTGCTCGCCGCCGACGAAGGCCAATGGGTGAACGGCTGGCTGGGCGCGCTCGAGCTCGCAGGCCTGCTGCGGCCGGTCGACCAGGCGCCTCCGATCCGCGAGAACCCCGAGGTATTGAGCCTCAACGCCACGCTCGCCACCGGAATCCTGCTGTCGAAGAGCGGCGAGAGCTACCAGACCCAGGCCGATCTCCTCGGCTTCTTCGCCAAGGTCCAGCAATGGTACGGGGACACGGCCAAGTATGCGGGCGATCCGAATGCGGCCAAGGTGGCGACCGACCACATGGAAACGCGCACTACGTCCGACGGCGAGTCGGTCGAGGTCCCGGTGCCCGTCATGGCCGATCCGGCCGCCTTCGATCAGAACGCGACGCACGACACGCATTTCCTCAACTTCGACGTCTTCGCCGGCGGCCAAGCCGAAATGGAGTACTTGCGCCACATCGGCCTGCTCGACGCGGAGTTCAATCCGCTGCCCGCCGCCAGCCTCAACCTGACGCAATACCTGCAGCAGGCGGCCCAGCAGAACGTCGACTCGCAGGCCGTTATCGCCGTGCGCGCACCCCAGGGCGCAGCGGCGGCTGACGGCTCGGCCTACGTGCCGGCAGCCACCGCCTTGCCGTACAAGCTGTCGTTCAACAACCCGAGCCAGCAACCCGCGGGACAGTTGCGCATCGTCACCCAACTCGACGCCAACCTCGATCCGCGCTCGGTGCGGCTGACCGACCTCAAGCTCGGCGACATCAACGTCCATATACCGGCGGGGCGCGCCAACTCCCAGGGCGACTTCGACTTCACCGGCTCCAAGGGTTTCATCCTGCGCGTCTCGGCAGGGGTGGATGCGGCCTCTC
>DASVZD010000035.1:0-1908 GCA_036391815.1 Rhodocyclaceae bacterium | reverse complement strand
CGCCGCCGCTGATCACGCCGCCGGCGGCGCCGCCCGGCGGCAGCGTGAGCAGCGGCGCCCGTCCGGACGGCACCTCCCGCTGCACCGCGGGCCGCACCCCCGGGCTGGCCTCGGTGCCGGACCAGAAGGCGGCCGGCACGGTGGACGGCGGCGCCAGGCTGCGCACGATGCGCGGCGTGACGGTCAGCACCAGTTCGGTCTTCTGGTTGTTCTTGGTCTCGTTGGAGAACAGCCGGCCGAGCACCGGCAGCTTCGACAGTCCCGGGAAGCGGTTGGCGGAACGGATGTCGTCGTCGTTGATCAGCCCGCCGAGGATCTGCGTCTCGCCGTCCTTGAGCCGCAGCACGGTGGCGGCGTTGCGGCTGCCGACCTGATAGGCGACGGTGCCCGCCTTGCTGGTGACCTGCGCGATGACGTTGCTCACCTCGAGGCCGAGCTTGATGCCGATCTCGTCGTCCGGGTAGACGATCGGCTCGACTTCCAGCTTCAGCCCGACGTCGAGGTACTGGACATTCTCCGAGACGAAGCCGGTCGACGTCGCCGTCGTGGTTATCACCGGCACGCGGTCGCCGATGCGGATCACCGCCTTCTCGCGGCTGTGCGTGCGGATGCGCGGGTTGGCCAGCAGGTTCTCGCCGTTGCTGTCGTCCTGCAGGTTGATGAGGATCGGCGAGATGGCGGCCGCCAGCCGGTCCGAGTTCAGGTGCTTGAGGTCGGTGAGCGTCAGCGTGCTGGCGCTGCTGTTCATCGGCAGCGGCGCCAGCGTGAGCTGGCTGGGCAGCACCAGCCCGATGCTGGTGAGCCGCGAGCGCGTGACCTCCATCACGGCGAGCTCCAGCATCACCTCGGGCTCGGCGACGTCCTGCGTGGCGACCAGCCGCTCGGCCAGCCTGATGGTCGCCGGCGTGTCGCGCATCATGACCATGTTGAGCTTCTCGTCGGCGTAGACGTTGCGGGCATGCAGCACCGTCTTCAGCATGTTCTGCACTGCCTTGGCGGTGGCATTGGCAAGGAAGAAGTTGCGCACCACCAGCTCCTGGTTCTCGCTCTGCTTGGCCGCCGTATCGGGGTAGATCAGCACGCTGTCGTCGTTCAGCACGCGCCGGCGCAGCTGGTGCGTGGCGAGGATCAGGTCGACCGCCTCGGCCACGGTGACGTTGCGCAGGAACACCGTCACGGTGAGGTTCGGCGGCACGTCCTTGTCGAGGACGAAGTTGAGGCCGCTGTGCGCGGACAGCGCCTCCAGCACCTGCCTGAGGTTGGCGTCGCGGAACTCCAGCGTGACCGGCTTGCGGAACGAGGCCTTGAGCTGCGGCTCGGTGGCCCGCTCGCGCCGCTCCAGGATCACCTGCTGCAGGCGCCTCGCCTCGGGCTGGCGCGGGTCGTCGCGCAGCACGTCGTCGACGATGCGCTGGGCGGGACCGAGGCTGCCGGCCGCCAGCAGGCGGCGCGCGTCGTCGAGCATCGACGCCTGGGCGCGCGTCTGGTTGAGCAGCGCCAGCGCCAGGGTCGCTTCGGCGTTGCTGGGATCGAGCTTCAGCACGTGCCGATAGTCCGCCTCGGCGGCGTCGAAGTTCCCCGCTTCCTTCTGCGACTGGGCATCCGCCAGCAGCCGGCCGGTGATGCGCGACAGCGCGTTGCGGTAGGCGATCAGGTAGACCTGGTTGTCCGGCGCCTCGCGCGCCGCCTGCCTGAGCTTGGCCAGGCCCTCCTCCTGCTTGCCCTGGGCGAACAGGTCGATGCCCTGCTGGTGGGCGACCTCGCCGGCGCAGCCAGCCAGGGCCAGGGCGACAACGGCCGGCAGGACATAGCCGCGCTTCATTGCATGCTGCCGATCGGCAGGGTCTGCACTAGGTTCATCGGCTGGTAGCGGAAATACAGCTGCCCGCTCTCGAGCTTCTCCAGCCG
>DASVZD010000034.1:0-14300 GCA_036391815.1 Rhodocyclaceae bacterium | reverse complement strand
GGCGTGCGCGCGCACGGCGGGATCGGACGCGGGAACGGCACCTTGTGACGGAAGCCGCCAGGACGATCGATGGTTCCGAGCAGCGACATCAAGATGCCCAGCGCGCGGATGGTCTGGAAGCCGTTCGAGTGCGCGGCCAGGCCGCGCATGGCGTGGAAGGAGACGGGGTTGCCGGTCACGGTGTCGTGCTCGACGCCCCAGGAATCGGTCCACGCGATCGGCAGTTCGATCTTCTGGTCGCGCGCGGTGACGCCCATTTCGTGTGCGAGCCGGCGGATGGTGTCAGCCGGGATTCCGGTGATGCCCGCGGCCCACTCGGGCGTGTAGTCGGCGACGCGTTCCTGCAGCAGCTGGAACGAGGGCTTCACCGTCGTGCCGTCGCGCATCTTGAACTCGCCGCGCAGGTAGGGGTCGGCGCCGGGCGTGTGGGTGATGACCGGCTTGTTGGTCGTGCGGTCCCACCACAGCTTGTCCTGCGGGTCGTAGCACGCCTCCTCGGCGGGCACCTCGGTGCGCAGGAACATGCCGAACTCGTCGCTCGACTCATCGACGTTGATCAGTTGTCCGGCATTCGAATACTTGACCAGGAAGTCGCGGTCGTAGAGCCCCTTGGCGATGATCTCGTGGATGAAGGCCAGCAGCAGCGCGCCGTCGGTACCCGGACGGATCGGCACCCACTCGTCGGCGATCGCGGAGTAGCCGGTGCGCACCGGGTTGATCGAGACGAAGCGCCCGCCGTCGCGCTTGAACTTCGAGAGCGCGATCTTCAGCGGATTCGAGTGGTGGTCCTCGGCCGTCCCGATCATCACGAACAGCTTGGAGCGCTCGAGATCGGGTCCGCCGAATTCCCAGAACGAGCCGCCGATCGTGTAGATCATGCCGGCGGCCATGTTCACCGAGCAGAAGCCGCCGTGCGCCGCGTAGTTCGGCGTGCCGAATTGACGCGCAAACAGGCCGGTAAGCGCCTGCATTTGATCGCGACCGGTGAAAAGAGCAAACTTCTTCGGGTCGGTCGCGCGGATCTTGCCCAGCCGCTCGGCGAGCGTCGAAAAGGCCTCTTCCCAGGAAATCGGCTCGAATTCGGCGGCGCCGCGCTCGGCGCCGGCCTTGCGCCGCAGCGGCTTCGTCAGGCGCGCCGGCGAATATTGCTTCATGATGCCCGACGAGCCCTTGGCGCAGATCACGCCCTTGTTGAGCGGATGGTCGGGGTTGCCGTCGATGTAGCGGACTTCTCCGCCGCGCAGATGCACGCGGATGCCGCAGCGGCACGCGCACATGTAGCAAGTGGTCTTCTTGGTCTCCTCGACCGGATGGATTGTCATTCGAGCGTGATGGGGAAAAGAATTGGTAAATTAGACTTTTGCTATATTCTCTGCGTTGAGGGCTTTTCCAGCAACACAACATGTTTATTCACCGATAAGCGAGAGCGCCATGCCAGTCCCCGATTTCACCGAAGCCGAGATCAAGCTTGCCACCCAGACCTTGCGCGAACGCTATGGCCGCGAGGTGCCGGTCGAGACCGCCGAAGCGGAAATCGGCGTCGGCGAGGGCACCGACCTGACGGCCTGCCCGGTCCTCTACTGGGAGGAGCGCGGCGCGCATTTCGTCGTGTTCAAGGTCGCCGACAGCCGTTTCCGCGCGCAATTCTTCTATTCGGAGACGACGCAGTTCGGCACCGGCAAGGGCGACTTCGACAACCTCGGCGATTGCCTGGTCACGGTGCTGCAGGTGCAGTCCGACCACGAACGGGAGATGGCGGGCGTGCGCAGCGGCGCCACCGCCCACGACATCACCGGCGACGACTACGACGGCCCGCTCGTCATATGAAAGTCTGCATCGTTTCCGACAGCCACGATCGCGGCCCGATGCTGGCCGCCGCCATCGGCGCCGCGCAGCACGAAGGCGCCGAAGCGGTCATCCACTGCGGCGACCTGATCGGCGTGAATACCGTCAAGGCCTCGCTCAAGCTCGGCCTGCCGCTGCACGTCATCCACGGCAACAACCTCGGCGACCTCGTCGCGCTTGCGCGCGTCGCCTGCCACTCCGAAGGCCTGCTCAACTACCACGGCCGCGACGCCGTGCTCGACCTCGGCGGACGCCGCATTTTCGTCACGCACTATCCGCACTACGGGCAGGGCATGGCGTGCACCGGCGATTACGACCTCGTCTGCTGCGGCCACAGCCACGTCGCCTCGGTGGAGCGGCAGCCGAACATCAAGGGCGCGCACACCTGGCTGGTCAATCCCGGCACGGTCGCCGGGCTCGGCGCCGCGGCAGCCACCTGGATACTGGGCGACCTTGCAACCATGGAATTCTCCATCCGCCAGTTGGAAAGCTGATGCTGCGGGCGCCCGCGGCACAGGCTATACAATGAATCTGCCCTGGCCCAGGAGATTGCCATGTTGAAGCCGGATATCCCCGACATCTGCCGCCGCCGCATCCTGGGCCTTGCCGCCGCCACGCTCGGGCTCGCCGCCTGCAGCGAAAACCACGAAATCCATATCCAGACGGCGGCGACCGGAACGCTGATCGAAGCCAGGCAGGTGGTCGCCCTGGTGTACGCGCAGGCCCCGGACGCCGACATCGACCGCCTGCTCTATTCCGGCGGCGATCTCACGCGCGCGGTCAAGCGCCTGCGCGACCGCTACCCGCAGCTGAAGCCGTGGCTCGACGACGGCGTCGTCGGCAACACCGCCAGCGGCTTCGTCGCCCTGCGCGATGCGGGCAAGCGCGGACAGCTGAGCGACCTGCTGTGGGACGAGAACCGCGACCGGGCCTGGCTTCACACGCGCGCCTCGGTGGCCGTGGGCCACGGCGGCGACGACCTCGACAGCTGGCTGCCCTACGCCTCCTATTCCTTCGGCGCCGAATGGATCGCCCAAGGGCAACCGGGCTGGTGGTGGGTGGACGACCAGCGCGCATGGCACCGGAAATAGTCCACTCGGCCTCGGCAACCCGCGCCTGCCTCGCGCGGGCCGCCATCGCGGCCGCGATGCTGGCATCCGGCCTGCCGGCGCTGGCCGCGGACGCCAAGCATTGCTACCGCGGCGGCGATCCGGTTGCCTGCCTGGTGGACATCGCCCGCCACAAGCTGGCGCGCGTAACGGGCGCCGATGAACGCGCCGGCGCCGTCGGCGATCTGCTGTTCACGCTGGCGGCGACAGGCGGAGACGACGCAGCGCTGACGAAGGAAGCCCGCGCGCTGGCCGAGAACCGGTCCGTCGGCCGGGTAAGGCAGATGGACCTCCTCTACGCGATCGACGTCCGCGAAAGCGCCATCGCTCCGCCCGCGAAGGATTCCTATGTCGCCGCGCTCGGCCGCTTCGCGCGGCTGGAGCGCGAATTGGCGGGCGACGAACTCGTGGAGCTCTACTTCAACGCCTGCGCGATCATCGATTGGGACGATCCCTTCCGCGAACGCTGGCTGGATTTCGCCGAAAGCGTCTGCACTTCCGAGCGATTGAAGTCGGTCAAGGCCGACGGCGAGCTGGCGAAGGCCCGCCTGCTCGCCATCATGCCGATCGCCATGACCCTGGCGGAGGACCGCGCCGGCTTCGCGCGCAGCACCGGCGAGGCGATGGACTGGCTCCGCTCCGCGCAAGCGGCGGCCGCCAAGTCGAGGGATGCCGGGCGCAAGGACCTCGTCGCATCGGTCGGCGTGCTCATGCACGCGATCAACTCGGCCTGCCTGGATGCCTTCGACGAACCCGAAGCGTCCGATGCGGAGGTGGACCGCGCCCTGCGCAGCCTGCGGCGCATCGAAGGCAGGCGCGGCATCTCGGGCCGGACCACGGCGCTGCGGCGTCGGGCCGTCGAGTCCCTGTTCGACACCGGTCGCGACGCCGAGGCGGCCCGGCTGCTCGAGCGCATGCTGTCGCGGATCGACGCCGATCCCGAAGGAAGGACCATCCCGCTGGCCGAACAGATCTCCATCCTGCTGCTCGCCGCCCGGCTCGAGCACTACGTCGACCTCGAGCAGGAGCAGGAGGACGCGGCCGACGGCCGCATCCGCATGTAGCCGACGTCAGTCGGTAACCGCCGCGATCATGCTGCGGCCGTCGGGTTCCTTCGGCAGCTTGCAGGGCGAACCGGCCGACAACCACTGCACATAGGCGGTCTTCAGGCGGAACGGCGGATCGTCGTAGCCGCGGCAGCGGCGCAGTTCGCGTTCGCGCGTGGCCGCCTTCAGCGGCTCCCGCCAGGCGACGTAGATGTCGCAGGTGCGTTCGCCGAAGTTGACCACCGTGCAGCCGGTGGCGTTGGCGCCGCATCCGCTCGGCATCGCCGCCACGATGTGCTCGGTGACCTTGAGCGCCGGCCAGTTGTCGATGTGCGTTGCCGGCTTGGCGGTGTGGGCCGGCGAGCCGGAGAGCAGCGCCATCACCAGCATGTTCATGAACTGTTCCATTGCGAGCCCTCCTCCTGCTGACGTTCTGCCTGCGCCTGGGCATATGTAGCTCCCGCTTGCATGAAATTGCTGCGGGCCCGGATAGGCAGGGCGGAGCAGGCGCCACCGCGCCCCTGTCCGCCACACGACCTAGGGCATGTCGAATTCGCCGCACGCCGCTTCGCCAGAATCGCCTTGCGACAGCGGCAATGGAGGCAGGCAATGGACGGAGCGGGGCTGACGATAGGCGCAGTGGCCGGCATCGGCATCTCGGCGGGCATGAGCGCCCCCGCCGCCATGGGCGTTTCTCCGCCGCCTCCGCCAGCGGCCGGCATGGTGGCCGCGGCGGCGGCCGATGTCGTGGTGACCATCTCCGAGGCCGCGATGCAGGCCTTCGCGCTCGACGCCACCTCGTCCGCCGGCGGCCCCTCCTCCCGGCTCGCCGACGACCTCGCCGCGCTCGCCCTGCTGGCGATCCTCGAGCGCGACCGGCAGCAGAGCGACCCCCTGGTCAACGCCGCGGCCGCCATCGGCGCCTATATGGCGATGCAGGCGCTGTCGTCGGGAGGCTAGGGCCCGCCGCTGCGTCCCCGGCAATAGGCCGACCGGATCATCCCCGCGTCGCCGGAACACGGCGCCCTCCCGGCCACCATCCGGCAAACCGCTCACGCTGGAGGATGGCCATGACGGGATGGCGGCTCTGGAAGGCGGCGGGTGCCGCGGGGCTGGCGCTCGCCGCCAATTGCTTCGCCCTGTCGGCGGCAATGGCAGCGGGCATTCCGGAGTCGCCCGCGCAGCTGCGTGCGGCGCGCCATACCGCCGCGCAATTCGAGGACCTGGCCGGTTCCCCGCGCAATGCCTGGGCGCTGGTCCAGGGATTGCGATGGGGAACCGCCATCACGCTCTCCGCTGCGCGGCCCGTCCCGCAGCGCGTCTCCTTCACCTCACCGGCGCATCGGATGGGGTACGGAAACATCGCCCGGGCACTCGCCATCGCGAGGAACGAATTTGCCGCCCGGCGCGTCCGCAGGCCCAGCCCGGCGCAGCTGGAAACCCTGCTGCTCGGCGGCACCCTGCGCACCGGAACCGGCGCCGCCGCGCGCCTGGTGCGCACGCCCGGCATCCTGCCGCTGCGCGCCGTCCATCTCGGCTGGGGGCAGATCGCCCACGCCCTGGCCATCAGCCCGGCGAGCCGGGTGTCCGCGCACGCCTCGCTCTGACTTGCCGCGGGTCCCCGCGGCGGCGCTAAACTTCGCCGGTCCCGCCCTGGAGAGCCGGAGCATGACCCACCTGTTCGATTCCCTGAAGCTGCGCGATCTCGTGCTGCGGAACCGCATCGGCATCCCGCCCATGTGCCAGTACTCGGCGTCCGACGGACTGGCCTCGAACTGGCATTTCGTCCATTACGGCAGCCGCGCGGTCGGCGGCGCCGGGCTGATGATCATCGAGGCGACGGCGGTGGCGCCCGAGGGCCGCATCAGCCCGGGAGACCTCGGTCTGTGGAATGACGCGCAGATCGATCCGCTCGCGCAGATCCAGGAATTCGCCAGGATGCAGGGCTGCGTGGCGGCCGTCCAGCTGGCCCATGCGGGGCGCAAGGGCAGCATCGGGCTCGGCTGGCAGCCGCAGACGACGCTGCCGGAGGCCCAGGGGGGCTGGCGGACGGTGGCGCCGTCGGCACTGTCGTTCGGCGACGGTTACGCCGAACCGCGCGAACTCGACGAGGCCGGCATCCGCCAAGTGGTCGCGCAGTTCGTCGCGGCGGCGAGACGGGCGCGCGCCGCCGGCTTCGGCACGGTCGAGATCCACGCCGCCCACGGCTACCTGCTGCATCAGTTCCTGTCGCCGCTGTCCAACCGCCGGAGCGATGCCTACGGCGGCAGCTTCGAGAACCGCACCCGGCTGGTGCGCGAAGTCGTCGCCGCCGTGCGTGCCGAGTGGCCCGAACGCCTGCCGCTGCTGCTCCGGCTGTCGGCGACCGACTGGGTCGATGGCGGCTGGAATGCCGACGAGACCGTCGAGCTGTGCCGCCAGTTGAAGGCGCTCGGCGTCGATCTCGTCGATGTATCGACCGCCGGCCTGGTGCCGACGGCGCAGATTCCCGCCGGCCCCGGCTTCCAGACCGAATTCGCCGCCCGCATCCGCCGCGAGGCGGGCATCCCGACCGCCGCCGTGGGCCTGCTGACTGCGCCGGCCCAGGCCGACCACGTAATACGCACAGGACAGGCCGACATGGTGCTGCTGGGCCGCGAGATGCTGCGCAATCCCTATTGGCCGATGGTCGCGGCCCAGGCGCTGGGCCAGACGGTATCATGGCCCCACCAATACCTGCGCGCCGCGCCGCCGGGAACGCCCGGCCGTTGACGACGGCCCGCCATCCCGGCGGCCGCACGCGACGCGCCGAGGCTTGGAGCCCGCGGCGATGCTTCGCCGTGGTCTATTCTGCGTATATGGCCTTCGCCGACGTTCGGCGTGGGATGAGGGGGGTCGGGAAAAATGGCACCGGTCGATCCTGAGATATCCCGTGGCGCAAGGCCAGGACCGGCGAAGGGCGGCGCGCAACGGCCTCTGTTGGGCGCCCGCCCGCTCGACTGCCGCTCCATCGACTACAAGAACGTTCCCGTCAAGTCGGACGTCATTGCCGGCATCATGAAGCTGGACGTCGAGGACGAGAACTGCTTCCGCGAACTCGACAACTACATCTGCTCGGACCTCGGCATCGTCACGCTGGTGCTGCGCGTCGTCAACTCCGCCTTCTACAGCCACGGCGCACACATAGCGAACATCCCGAAGGCGATTAGCGTGCTCGGCTTCAACGTGGTGCGCTCGCTGGCCATGCTGGCCTTCAGCCGCTCGCTGTTCGCATTGACGCGCGATGCCTTGTTCCAGCGCCACATCTGGCAGCACTCGCTGCTCACCGCGCTTGCCGGCCAGTCGATCTGCGCCGAACTGGGCGACGCCAACGACCGCGACGACGCCTTCATCGCCGGCCTGATGCACGACATGGGCAAGGTCCTGCTGTTCAGCCACAACCAGCGCCGCTACCTCGATGCCCTGAACCTGGTGGTTTCGAAGGGCGCCACCAGCATCGAGGCCGAGCAGCGGCTGTTCGGCTGCGACCACCTGCAGGTCGGACGCGAGGCGGTGACGCAATGGAAGCTTCCCGATCGCTTCGCCGACTTCATGGGCGCCGACCTGTCGGCGACGAAACCGGAATGGGCCGGCGACCCGGTGCTGACCAGCCTGGCGGCCGCGAACTACCTGACGCGCGCCAACGGGATCGGCGCCCAGCCGGATCCCGACATCACGGCGCGGCAGGCCAGGCTGCTCGCCCTGGGGCTGGACGCCGGGCATTGCGAGACCTGGGCGCAGGACGCTTTCATGAAGGGCCTGCTCGAGCATGAAACCTACAAGCTCTGCGCCAGCCTCTGACGGCGTCCCGCCCGACGCCGCGGGCATTGCCCCGGTCCACCTGTTCGCGCTCGATCACGGCCCCTGGCAGGAAGTGCAGCGCAACCTCCGGCACGCACTGGAAAGCCGCAGCCGCGAGAGGCTGCTGGCGCCCGTCACGGCGATCCTCAACCATCTGCTCGACGGAGCGCTGCAGGCCATGCACCTGCGCGTGTTCCGCCGCATCATGGAGACCGAGTTCGGGCTTGCAGCCGAGAGCAATGAAGCGCAGGCGCAGGTGCTCTACGCGAACGAGCTGAGCGAGCACGGCTCCCAGAACATCGTCCACGCCTGCGCCGCGATCGGCTGGCGCATATCGGTGAGCTTCCCGCCGGCGGCCGCAGACGGCTGTGGCCCGCTGGTCCGCATCGAAGTGCCGTTTGCATGGGAAGCCGATACGTCGCGCAACCGGCAGCTGCTCGACGCCCTCGGCTTGCGTGTCGGCATCGAGGCGTCCGCCAGCGGCACGACGATCCAGCTGCTGCCGGATGCGGAACGCTGCGGCCCCTTCGCCGCACCCCGGTTGCTGTCCGCCGAGGCCCGGCTGGACAGCGTCGAGCGCATCCTCGACGAACTCGGCTACGGGCTGGTCCATTTCTCGCCGGCCGGCGAGGTGGCGGCGGCCTCGCCCGCGATGCTGGAGCGCCTTGCCATCGATCCGGAGGGCGACTGGGCGCACCAGCTGCAGCAAGCCATCCCCTTGTCGTTCCACAACGAGATCGTGTGGGGGCAGGCGCTCGCGGGAGGCAGCGGCAGGTTCGAGAACTTCCGCATCCGGGTCACGCCGCCGGCCCCGGAGGAGAGCTCGATCCTCTTCAACGTGAGCGGCTTCCGGCAGCCCGACGGAACCGTGCTCTCGCTGTGGCAGGTGGTCTCCCAGGAAGCCGGCCACGGTGCGCTCTCGGAAGGCTCGATCCTCAGCGGCATGCGGGTGCACAACATCACGCGCCACTACGTGCCCCAGTTGGTCGAGCAGAAGGCGCGCGAGGCGGTGCACGCAGGCAAGGAGACCATCACCAACGAGGATCGCCAGGTGGCGGTCCTGTTCTGCGACATCGTCGGCTTCACCTCCTACGTGGAGTGCAACGCCGACAACGAATCGATCGTCGAGACGCTCAACTTCGTCCTCGCCCGCGTGTCGCACTCGGTCACCCGCCACCGGGGCGCGATCGACAAGTTCATGGGCGACTCCATCATGGCCATCTTCGACGATCCGGCCGACGCCATCCTGGCGGGCCTCGACATGCAGGCGCATTCTGAGGACCTGAACCTGCTGCGCTCGCGCGCCGGCCAGCAGACGCTGCAGCTGCGCATCGGCATCCACTGGGGCGAAGTCGCCATCTGCAACGTCGGCATCCCGGAGCGGCTCGACTGGACCGCGATCGGCGACGTCGTGAATACCGCGGCGCGCATCCAGAAGGGCTGCCAGCCGGGCTTCGTGCTGGTCAGCGCGGCGACGCGCGACGTGGTCGCCGCCGCCCATCCGGACAAGTTCCATTTCGGCGATATCTTCGGACTGCAAGCCAAGGGGAAGCGCGATGAACTGCCGGTATGCAACGTCAGGCTCGCCGCGCCGTGAGGCGTTGATCGGCGCCAGGCATTCCCGCCCGGTCCGCCGGGGAGCCCGGCAATGGGACTGAAGGACCTCGGCCGCGTGCTCGCCTCGCTGTGGTCCAAGGAGCCGCCGCCGGCCCCTGAACCGGCTCCGGCGACCCCCGTCCCCGAGTTCAAGATCGGCCGTTTCCCGGTGCTACGGATGCTGGGGCGCGGCGCGCAGGGCTCGGTGTACCTGGCACGCGATCCCGACCTCGACCGCCTGGTGGCCATCAAGCGGGTCGACGCCGTCGCGGGCGCAGGCGAGAGCGGCTGGCCGCAGGCCCGCAACCTGGCGCAGCTCCGTCATCCGAACATCGTGGCCCTTCACGAGTTCGGCCGCGACGGCGAGCGCATGTACCTGGTGTTCGAATACATCGAGGGAACCACGCTGGCCGAGGAACTGAAAAGCCGCGGCCGCTTGCCGGCGGCCGACGCCGCGACCGCCATGCTTCAGATCACCGCCGCCATCGGCCATGCGCACGCCCACGGCATCCTGCACCTCGATCTCAACCCGCGTAACGTCATGCGTGACGGCGAAGGGGTGTTGCGCGTCATGGACTTCGACGTTTCCCGGCGTGCCGACGCCACGCCTCCCGGCGATCTGATCGTCGGCACCGTCCGCTACATGGCGCCGGAGCATTTCACCACGCGGCGGCTCGACCAGCGCACCGACGTCTACGCGCTCGGCCAGATGTTCTACACGCTGCTGGCCGGCACGCCGGCCATGGCGGCGAAGTCCGCAGCCGAGGCCGCCGACATCATCTGCAACGGGCAGACCGACCTCGCGCCCCTGAAGCCGCTCGATCCGCAAGGCCAGCTGATCCCGATCATCCGCCGGGCGACCGCCAAGGACCCGGCCCTGCGCTTCCCCGATGCGCGCGCCATGCACGATGCCCTGGCGGCCGCGCTCGCGCCCGCTCCCCGGGCGCAGACCGGCGCCCAGGGAGCGGTCGCCTTCCTGCTCAAGCGCATGGAGCGGCGCGGCGAATTTCCTGCCGTGTCGCGCACGCTGGCGGAAATCAACCGCATCGCCGGCGACGAGAAGACCACGCTCGCCCGCATCTCCAGCGCCGTGCTGCGCGACTACGCGCTGACCAACCGCCTGCTGAAGATCGCCAACTCCGCCTACTACCCGCACCTCGCCGGCAAGGTCGCCACCGTCAGCGACGCCATCAAGATGCTCGGCTTCAACGAGGTACGGCTGATCTGCAGCGGCCTCGCCTGCTTCGGGCACCTGGCCGGCGGTCGGCAGAAGCGGCTGCGCGAGGAGTCCACCGGCTCGTTCATCGCCGGGCTGATCGCGCGCCACCTCGCCGTGCGGGCAGGGATCAAGGACGTCGAGGAGGCCTTCATCGCCGCGATGCTGCTCGACCTCGGCAAGGCCCTCGCCCTCTACTACTTCCCCGAGGACTATTGGGAAATCGAGAACATGGTCACGCGCGGCGCCACGCCGGACGAGGCCGCACGCAAGGTTCTCGGTCTCACGCTGCGCGAACTCGGCCATGCCATCGGCCAGGTATGGAGCCTGCCGCCGGCGGTGCTGGACTGCATGCTCGACGGGACCGCGGGGGAAGGCCCCCCGGGAATCGAGGAGTTGCGCGCGATCGTCCGCTTCGCCAACGCGCTCGCCGCCGCCGATGGCCGCGATCCGGGCAACGAGCGGCTGGCGGCGGACGCCGCGCGGCTACATCCGCCGCTGCCCGCCGCTGAAGTCGACGCGCTGCTGCAGGCGGCGCTCGACAAGTTCCGCGCCTTCGCGCCCGTGCTCGAAATCGAGCCCGACAAGAGCGCCCGCGTGCAGCAATTGACGCAATGGCTGGCCGCTCGCGCCACATTCAGGTCCTCTATTACTCCATAGGAACATTTCAGCCGAACCTTTCCATATCAGCCAAGGCTGATGCGGGCTTCCACAGGTAGAATCCGCCACGTTCGAAAAGAACGATCCATTCCCGGAGGCCTAGGCTGTGACAGCTCCCATCGCTACCAACCAGACGATCCTGGTCGTCGGCGGCGGTATTTCCGGCATGACTGCCGCACTCGAAGCCGCGGAATGCGGCAAGCAGGTGCTGCTGGTCGAGAAGACGCCGACCCTGGGCGGACGCACCGCTCAGCTATACCGCTATTTTCCCAAGATGTGCCATCCCACCTGCGGGATGGAAATCAATCTGAAGCGCATCAAGGGCAACCCGAACGTTCGCACCATGACGATGACGCAAGTCGTCGCCGTCAGCGGCAGCCGTGGCGACTACAAGGTCACGCTGAAGGTCGCTCCGCGCTACGTCAATGAAAACTGCACGGCCTGCGGCAAGTGCGGCGAAGCGGTGCAGAGCGAGATTCCCGACGCCTACAACTACGGCCTCGGCAAGGTCAAGGCGGCCTACCTGCCGCATGTCATGGCCTATCCCCAGCGCTACGTCATCGACCCCTCCATCGTCGGCACGCCCGAAGGCGAGGCCGCCAAGGCGGCCTGCCCGGTGGGCGCGGTGGATCTGGGCATGAAGGAAGAGACGATCGAGATCAACGTCGGCGCCGTCGTCTGGGCGACCGGCTGGCGTCCCTTCGATGCCAACAAGATCCAGCCCTACGGCTACGATCGCATCAGCAACGTCATCACCAGCGTCGAATTCGAACGCCTGGCCGATCCGAAAGGTCCGACCGGCGGCAAGTTGTTGCGCCCCTCCGACGGCAAGGAAGCGAAGAACATCGCCTTCATCCAGTGCGCCGGCTCGCGCGACGAGAACTACCTGCGCCACTGCTCACGCATCTGCTGCATGGCCTCGCTCAAGCAGACGCAGTACGTGCGCGAAGCCTACGGCGACGAGGGCAAGTCGACGGTCTACTACATCGACATCCGCGCCATCGACCGCTTCGAGGATTTCTACGCCAACGTCTGGAAGGATTCGACGGTGAGCTTCGTCAAGTCCAAGGTCGCGCGCATCGCCGAGAACGAGTCGAACGGCAACCCGGTTCTGCACGGCGTGAACACCGAGGGCTACCACCGCTACGCCACCGAGCACGACCTCGTCGTGCTGGCTGTCGGCATGGAACCCGAGGTCACCGGCGTCAAGCTGCCGGCCGACATCATCATGGATTCCTCGAACTTCATCGAAGGTTCGAAGGACGGCGGCATGTTCGGCGCAGGCAGCGCAAGCAGCCCGCTCGACGTCAATCGCGCGGTGCAAAGCGCGACTGCCGCCAGCCTCAAGGCCATCCAGGTGATCCACAAGAACGCATCCACGGAGGCAGCGTAATGAACGCCCCCGCAACTCCCAAGTACGCCGCTTACATCTGCTCCGGCTGCGGCATCGGCGACAAGCTCGACGTCGCCGGCCTGGAGAAGGTCGCCAAGACCGAAGGCAAGATGGCGGTCATCAAGAGCCATCCCTTCCTGTGCTCCGCCGAAGGCGTCGATCTGATCAAGAACGACATCGCCAACGACGCCGTCACGCACCTGGTCGTCGCCGGCTGCTCGCGCCGCGCCAAGGCCGAGGCCTTCTACTTCCCCGACAACGCCATGGCGCGCGCGAACCTGCGCGAAGGCGTGATCTGGGTGGTGGCCGAAGGCTCCGAGCACGACGAAGTGCGCCAGGAGATGGCCGAGGACTACATCCGCATGGCCTGCGCCGAAGTCAAGAAGATGACGCAGCCGGCCGGCAATCCGAACAAGGCCGAATCGAAGCGCATCATGGTCGTCGGCGGCGGCATGTCCGGCATGACGGCGGCGCTCGCCGCAGCCGACGCCGGCTACGAGGTCGTGCTGGTCGAGAAGACCGGCAAGCTCGGCGGCTTCGCCAACAATCTGCTGAAGCGCGTGCCCTTCAACGCGCCGCACGCCGAGGCCCAGCCGACCGGCGTCGAGGAACTCGCCGCCAAGGTTTCCGGCCACGCCAAGATCAAGGTGCACCTGAACTCGACGCTGTCCGAGACGGCGGGCGCTCCCGGCCGCTTCGTCGCCAAGATCGCGCAGGAATCCGGCGCGGTCACGGAAGAGACGGTAGGCTCGATTGTTCAAGCGACGGGCTTCACGACTTACGACATCAACAAGCTCGCCGAACTCGGCGGCGGCCAGGCCAACGTTGTCGACCAGGCCGGCCTCGAAGCGCTCGCCAAGGCAGCCAACGGCGGCCCCATCAAGCGCGCCGATGGCAAGGAAGTGAAGAGCGTGGTGTTCGTGCAGTGCGCCGGCCAGCGCGGCTCCGGCGGCAACGGCGCAGGCACGCACCTCGAGTACTGCTCGGGCCACTGCTGCGCCACCAGCATCAAGCAGGCGACCTACTTCAAGGACGCCAACCCGGACGTCGACACCGTCGTCATGTACCAGGACCTGCGCGTCCCGGGCATGGGCGAGGACTTCTACCGCAGCGCCCAGAAGAAGGGCGTGATCTTCACCAAGGCCAAGGTCAATTCCGTTGCCGGCGGCGACAGCTGCAAGGTCGGCTTCAAGGACCTGATCCTCGATGAAGAGGCCACGGTCGATGCCGATCTCGTCGTGCTGGCCACCGGCCAGGTGCCCAACGCCGGCGTGAATCTCGACGAATGGACGGCCACCGTCACGGCCGCCGAAAGCGGCGACGAGGCGGCCAAGCAGAAGAAGTCGGAACTGCAGAAGATTTCGGTCCTGAACCTGAACTACCGTCAGGGCCCGGACATGCCGCAGTTCAAGTACGGCTTCGCCGACAGCCACTTCATCTGCTTCCCGTACGAAACCCGCCGCACCGGCATCTACGCCGCCGGCCCGGCGCGCCGTCCGATGGACATGTTCCAGGCCCAGGAAGACGCCACCGGCGCCGCCATGAAGGCGATCCAGGCGGTCGAGAACGCCACGCGCGGCCGCGCGGCGCATCCGCGCGCCTGGGACCTTTCCTTC
>DASVZD010000033.1:0-2734 GCA_036391815.1 Rhodocyclaceae bacterium | reverse complement strand
GTTTGCCATGCGTCCTTCTCCACTTTCCCTATGGCCCGTTGTCGGGCGTTTGTTGAAATTCTCGTCGGCTTCAGCGCCCGTTGCACCGCTGCGCAACCGCCGGCCGGCTGCGCGCGGTCTGCGCCAGCCAACTGTTCAATTCTGCTCCAAGTTCGCGCACCGCGGCGGCCGCGGCGATAACCCCACCGCGGGCATCGGCACTCGGCGCCGGCCGGGCGACCGAGAATGCCCTGCGCGCCAGCACGGCCTCTCCGCCGGGCGCGAACAGGCTGGCCCGCACGTCGAGCAGCGTGCGGCTCGATTGCGGGGTCTCGAAGACCTGGATCAGCTCGTCGATGTCGAGCCGCAGGCGGCAGCCGCCCTCCGCACTCGACGGCTGGCGGTTGAGCGCACGCTCGATCAGTTCGGCCGGGGGCGCCGCCCAGCGGCTGTCGGCGTAGACGTGGCGCTCCATCTCGCCGGCGTAGAGCAGCCGGTAGGCGATCGCCGGGCTCGACAGCCACGCCGGCCCCTGGGCGGAAACGCCGGCAATGGCGGGCTCGGCGGGTTTCCACACCGGCGTCGCGACGCCCAGGTCGTAGGTGGCGGCCTGGCGGGGGTTGCCGCCGGCGCAGGCGGCCAGCAACAGGAGCGGGAGCAGGAACAGGAACAGGAACAGGAGGCGCATGCTATTTCTCCGCCGGGGCGGCGAAGCCCGCCTCGCCGGGACCCGGCTGGCGGGCCGCCGGCCCGAAGATCAGGGATTGGGGACGTTCCTCGATCATCTCGAGAACGCGGCCGAGCTGGCTGGAATTCGCGCTCAACTGCCTGGCCAGGGCATTGAGCTGCGGCACGGTGCTGGATGAGATCTCCCCGCCGCCGGCGCCGAGCAGCCGGTCGAGCTTCTGCGACGCGGCCGTCATCGACTTCACCAGTTCGCGCGTCTCGGCCGTCAGCGGCGCCGCCTCGCCGCTGGTCCTCTCGAGTTGCGCGAGGATCGCATGGAGGCGCTTGAGGTTCTCTTCGGAGAGCGCGGCGCGCATCGCGGCGACCAGCTGCGGCACCTGCTTGAGGCCGTCGGACGCGGCGGCCATGTTGTCCAGCGTGCGGGACAGGCTGGCGGCGTTCTTGTCGTCGAGCAGCCGGTTCAGCCGCGCCGTCAGCTCGCTCACCTGCCCGACGATGTCGCCGGCCTTGTCGCCGAGGGTGTCGATCAGCGAAGGCTTGAGCGGCAGGCGCGGCGGGTTTGCGCCGTCGGACGGCAGCGCCTCGGTGCTGCTGCCGTCGTCCTCGATCTCGACGAAGGCCAGGCCGGTGACGCCCTGGTAGCCGAGGTGCGCGGTGGAGGCGCGCGTCAGCCGGAAGCGCCGGTCCAGGCTGATGGTCACCAGGATCACGCGCGGGTCGGCCGGATCCTGCTCGATGCCTTCGACCTTGCCGGCGCGGATGCCCCGGTAGCGCACCTGGGCCTCCAGGTTGAGGCCCACCACGTTGCGGCGGGTCTCCAGCAGGTAGGTGTCGGTGAACTCGCGCTTGCCGCCGAAGAACCAGACGGCCGCGGCGGTGGCCAGCCCGAGCAGCAGGACGAAGAGGCCGGCCATGAGGGCGTGGGAGCGGTTTTCCATGTCAATGCCTCTTCAGCGCGCGCACGCTGCGGTCGGAAAGGAAGAAGTTGCGGATGAAGGGATGGTCGACCTGCATGACGGCGTCGACCGCGTCGTAGGCGACGATGCGCTGCTCGGCCAGCACGGCGACGCGCGTCGACAGGCCGGCGAGCGTGTCGAGGTCGTGCGTGACCAGCACCACCGTCAGCCCGAGTTCCTCGCCGAGCATGCGGATCAGGCGCACGAAGCTGTCGGAGCGGTCGGGATCGAGCCCGGCGGTCGGCTCGTCGAGCAGCAGCAGCTCGGGCTCGAGCGCCAGCGCGCGCGCCAGGGCGACGCGCTTGATCATGCCGCCCGACAGCTCGGCCGGCAGCAGCCAGGCATGGCGCGGCAGCAGCTCCACCATGTCGAGCTTGAGCATGACCAGGTCGAAGATCGTCGACTCGTCGAAGCGCTTCAGCTCGCGCAGCGGAAAGGCGATGTTGTCGAACACGTTGAAGGCGGAGAACAGTGCGCCGTGCTGGAACAGTACGCCGAAGCGCTGGCGCAGCGCGCGCTCGCGCTCGATGCCGCCGCCGAACAGCCGCTCGCCGAACAGGCGGATCTCTCCCTGCGTCGGCTGCAGCAGGCCGATCATCTGGCGCAGCAGCGTGGTCTTGCCGCTGCCGGAACCGCCGACCAGGGAGACCATCTCGCCGCGCTCGATGTCGAGGTCGAGGCCGCGATGGATCCAGACGTTGCCGAAGCGCGTCGCCAGGCCGCGAATGGAGATGACCGGGCTCATACGGGCAGGCCGATGCGCCGCGTCATGATGGCGAACACGGCGTCCAGCAGGATGACCACGGTGATCGCGGTCACCACCGAGGCGGTCGTGTTGTGCGACAGGCTGTCGGTGTTGGGTTGGACGCGCAGGCCGAAGTGGCAGGCCACCAGCGCGATGAAGGTGCCGAACACCACCCCCTTGGCCAGACCGATCCACAGGTTGGCGACCGGGACCGCCTTGGGCAGCGCATGGAAGAAATAGCCGAAGCCGATGTCGAGCTGGATGTTGGCCGCCACCATGCCGCCGAACAGCGCGATCACGGTGGTCCACAGCACCAGCAGCGGCATCGCCACCGACAGCGCGGCCACCTTGGGGAAGATCAGCCGCA
>DASVZD010000032.1:0-6184 GCA_036391815.1 Rhodocyclaceae bacterium | reverse complement strand
GGCGCCCGCCGCGCCGGCGGCGCCGCTGACCGCCACGCCGATGCCGGCGCCGCCCGTGGAGCCGCCGCAGCCGTGACGCGCAGGCAGGGCAGGGCGGCGGGGTTCACGCTGATCGAGCTGATGGTGTCGGTCGCCATCATCGCGCTGTTCGCCACGCTGGCGCTGCCGCTGCAGGAACTGTCGGTCAAGCGCAGCCAGGAGGCCGACCTGCGCGCCGCGCTGCGCCAGATCCGTACCGGGCTGGACGCGTACAAGCAGGCGGTCGACGACGGCCGCATCATCATCGGCGCCGGCGAGTCCGGCTATCCGCGCAACCTGATGCTGCTGGTGGAGGGCGTGCGCGACGCCAAGAGCCCGACCGGGCTGCCGATCCATTTCCTGCGCCGCATCCCGCGCGATCCCTTCGCCGATCCCAAGCTCAGGCCCGAGGAGACCTGGGGCCTGCGCAGCTACGCCAGCTCCTACGACGACCCGCGTCCCGGCGACGACGTGTTCGACGTCTATTCGCTGTCCGACGGCATCGGCATCAATGGCGTGCCGTACAAGGAATGGTGATGCGCCGGCGCGGCTTCACGCTGATCGAGCTGCTGGTGGTCATGGCGATCATCGCCGTGCTGCTGACGCTGGCGGTGCCGCGCTACTTCGGCCGCGTCGAGGCGGCCAACGAGGCGGCGCTGCGCGACGACCTGCACCAGATGCGCGACGCGCTCGACAAGTACTATGGGGACAACAACCGCTACCCCGACCAGCTGCAGGACCTGGTGACGAAGCGCTACCTGCGCAGCATCCCGCCGGACCCGATCACCGGCAGCGACAAGACCTGGATCGCCGTGCCGCCCAAGGACCCGCGCATGGGCGGCGTGGCGGACGTACACAGCGGAGCGCAAGGCAATGGCCGGGACGGCACGCCTTTCAAGACCTGGTAGGCCGCGCGGCTTCGCGCTGCTGGCGATGCTGGTCGTGGTGGCGGCGATGGGCGCGGCGATCGCCGTGACCGGCACCATCTGGCACCACGTGCAGCGCCGCGCCATGGAGAACGAGCTGATTTTCGTCGGCCTGCAATACCGCAAGGCGATCGCCGACTACTACAACGCGACGCCCGCCCACCAGTATCCGCCCAGCATCGACGCGCTGCTGCGCGACGACCGCATGCCGAGCCTGGTGCGCCACCTGCGGCGGCCGTACCGCGATCCGCTGACCAATTCGACCACCTGGGGCACGGTGCTGGCGCCCGGCGGCGGCATCATGGGCATCTTCAGCCTCGGGAAGGGCCGCCCGATCAAGCAGGCCAACTTTCCGGCGGAGCTCAACTGGCCGGGCGGCCCCGCCAGCTACGCCGACTGGCAGTTCATGTACATCCCGACCCGCTGACGGATCCCCAGCGCCGGGGCGCTGGCCCTTACCGGCGGAAGGCCATTCGTACTAGGATGGATGCATCGCCCCGCCAGGTGCCCGACCATGAAGCTGTCCCCATTTGCCCGGAGGCTGGTGCTCGTCATCGCGGCCCTCAACCTGTTCGTCGTCGCCATGGCGGCCCTCTGGCTCAGCCACAGCCTGCGCGAAAGCCGCAACGACGCGCGCCGGACGGTGGACAACCTCGCCCAGGTACTCCAGGCGTCCCTGACGGGCACCGTAAGACACATCGACCTGGCGCTGCTCACGGCGGTCGACGAATACGCCCGGGAGAGCCGCGCCGGCCGCGTCGACGAAGGGGCGTTCAACGAGCTGCTGGCCGGCCTGCTCGGACACCTGCCCGAGATCGAGAGCCTGCGCGTCACCGATGCCGGCGGCGCGGTGCGCTGGGGCGTCGGCGCCGACCCGCGCACCAACCTGGCGGACCGGGAATTCTTCGCCGCGGCGCGCGACGACCGGGCGGCGGGGCTGGTGATCGCCAAGCCGGTATTCGCCCGCATCGCGAAGAAATGGGTGGTCGTCTTCGCGCGCCGCCTGGAGGATTCCGGCGGCCGCTTCGCCGGGGTCGTCTACGTCAACCTCGCGCTCGACCGGCTGACGCGCGACTTCCTGGCCTTGGACATCGGACGCGAGGGGTCGGCGAGCTTGCGCGACGGCAGCCTCGGATTGATCGTGCGGGTGCCGGCCACGGGGTCGTTCGAGAAGCAGCTGGGGGACCGCGCGGTGTCGAAGGCCCTGGAGGAGCTCGTCGGCACCGGCAAGACGGCGGGCAGCTATCTCGGCGCCTCGGGCTTCGACCGGATCGAGCGCGCGTCGGCCTTCCGCAAGCTCGATCCCTATCCGCTGTTCGTCGTCATCGGCATGGCGGAGAACGATTACCTGGCCGGCTGGCGCCAGGAGGCGGCGGCCACCGCGCTGGCCATGGCGCTGTTCGCGCTGGTGACGCTGTCGGCCGGCTACCTGCTGACGCGCGCCTGGCGCCGGCAGGAAGCGACGGCGGACGAGCTGGCGCGCCGCGAGCTCGAGCTCAAGACCATCATCGACACCGAGCCGGAATGCGTGAAGCTCACCGACGCCGAGTGCCGCCTGCTGCGCATGAACAGCGCCGGGCTGCGCATGCTGGACGCCGCCTCGGCCGGCGACCTGCTCGGCCACGACATGTCGCTGATGGTCGCGGCGCCGTATCGCGAGGCGTTCCGCGAGCTGATCCGGCGGGCGTTCGGCGGCCAGCCGGGGCGGCTGGCCTTCGAGGCGCTTACGCTCAAGGGGCGCATGGTGTGGCTGGAGACCCATGCGACGCCGCTGCGCGACCCGGCCGGCACCATCGTCGCCGCCCTGGGCGTGTCGCGCGACGTCAGCGAGCAGAAGCGTGCCGAGGCGCTGGTCAACGGCATGAAGGACGAGCTCGAGCGGCGCGTCGCCGAGCGCACCGCGCAGCTGGAGGCGGCCAACAAGGAGCTCGAGGAGTTCTCGTACTCGATGTCGCACGACATGCGCACCCCGCTGCGCGCGATCAACGGCTACGCGCACATCCTGCTCGAGGAGCACGAGGAACGGCTCGACGACGACGGGCGCCGCCTGCTGCACGCGCTGGCGGAGAACGCCGGACGCATGGGCCGCCTGATCGACGACATCCTGCGCTTCCTCGGCATGGCGCGGCGCCATCTGCGGCCCGCCGCCTTCAGCATGGAAGTCCTGGCGCGCGAGGCGTTCGCCGCGGCGGAGGCCGGCGCGCCCGAGCGCCGCCTGCGGCTGGAACTGCGGCCGCTGCCGCCGGCCTGGGGCGATGCCGACATGCTGCGGCTGGTGCTCAACGAGCTGTTCGGCAACGCCGCCAAGTTCTCGCCGCCCGAGCGGGAGGCCGTCATCGAGATGTCGGGCGAGGCAAAGGGGGACGAGAACGTCTATTGCGTCAGGGACAACGGCATCGGCTTCGACATGCGCTACGCCGACAAGCTGTTCAAGGTCTTCGAGCGCGTGCACCCGACCGGCGCCTACGAGGGCACGGGCATCGGGCTGGCGATCGTCAAGCGCATCGTCGACCGGCACGGCGGGCGCGTCTGGGCCGAAGGAAGCGTCGGCGGCGGCGCCGCCTTCCACTTCAGCCTGCCGCAGCGGCCGGATGCCGAGACCGCCGCACCGGCGCTGGATCCGCGCTAGCGCGCGAGGGCCCGGAGCGAGCAGGCTACTGCTGCTGCTCGGCCGCCTGGGTCCGCTGCTGTTCCGCGGCGGCAGCTGCCGCAATGTCCGCCGTCAGCTTGCTCTTCATCTGCTCGGCCTGCTTCGCCTGGTCGGCCTGCAGCTTCGCCGTGGTGGCCGCCGTCGTGCCGACGTCGGCGACGCCGCAGCCTGCGAGGACCATCGCCAGTCCCAACGTCAGGAATCGCATATCCGTGCTCCCGCTGTTAACGCGCTGCCCGGGAGTTTAATGGCGATTCCGCCGATCGTGCCGGGAGACCGCCTTAAGCTTGCGCTAACAGGAGTCTAAGGATCGGTTAAGGGCGGTCATCGAAAGTTCGCTCCCAGTCACAACCCCTCAAGGAGCGCTCGACATGAAAAACACGCCAAGCATCGCCGCCGACATCGGACGATTCGCAATCGCGGCCATCTTCGTCGTCATGACCATGGCCTTTCTCACGGTGCCGTACGCGCTGTCGTCCCATCCCGGGGAGGCCATGGCAAGGACTGCCACTGCGGTCCATACGGGCTGATACGGGCGTGCCCTGATGGCGAAACGGGGATCGCCCCCTATATTTCGGCCAGTGTGGCGGGGCGTCTTTGCCCTACACATCCACCGGGAGACCAATCCCGGGGTACATGCTTGGTGAAAGGAACTGTCATGAGATCCCGATACGTCATCCTGGCGATGACCCTGTTGGCGCTTTCGTCGTCGCCGTTTGCCCGCGAGCTGGACTGCACGAATACGGACCTGGACAAAAGCCATTGGATCCCCTCGGACAAGATGCAGCAGAAGATTGCGGCCCGGGGGCATAAGGTGGAATCGATCGAGGTGGTGGGGAACTGCTACAAGGTCCACTATGTGCAGAAGGACGGCCGCAAGGTCGAAGCGTTCTTCGATCCCATCGAAGGCCACGCGATCAGGCGGCAACGCCAGTAGCCGCGAGACATTCCCGATGGAGCCGCCCCGCGCCGGAGCGGGGCAGCCCTCGGCGGCGCCCGACGACCGCGGCTTAATGGAGCGCTAAGCAGGCCTTAACCGCCAGTTAATTGGCGGCGTCCATCCTGACTCCCATCCAATACGACGGGAGTCACCTCATGAAAACCCCTTCCACCCAGCAGCCGTTCGACCCGCTGCTGCGCATGCTGCACGCCTGGAACGCGATCGCCATGGTCGGTCTGATCGCCACCGCGCTGCTCGCCGAGGCGTTCGAGCACGGCCTTTGGGAGGCCACCCTCTGGCGCTCTCACGTCCAGATCGGCTATGCCCTCATCGGAGGGCTTCTGACTCGCCTGCTTTGGGGACTGTTCGGGCCCGAGTTCGCTCGTTGGTCCGATCTGTGGCACCCCGAAGAATGGATGGCAATGCTGCGTGGCCGCTTTCGCGCCTCGCCGCGCCGGGGCCACGACGCAGGTGCGAGCGCCGTGTTTCTGGTGCTTTACCTGGTGCTTTTCCTGATGGCCGCCAGCGGATCCGTGCTGGCCTCGCTCGAATATGAAATGGGGCCGCTGGCCGCGATCCTCAGCTACGATCGCGGCGTCAAGCATTTCTTCAAGGAGATCCATGAAGCCGGCTTTGGCGCAGTGCTGGGTTTCATCGCCCTGCATCTCGGGGCGCTCGCCGTTCACCGCTTCGTGCTGCGCGCCCCGGTCGGTCCGAAGATGGTCGGCGGGATGAGGGCGGGTTGACATGCCCGTGCTGCCCCGCGGCGGCTACTGCACCAGCGACTTCCTGAAGTAGGCGACGGTTTCCGCCAGGCCGTCGGCGAGGGCGACCCGCGGCGCCCATTGCAGGCGCTCGCGCGCCAGCGTGATGTCGGGCTCGCGGCGGCGCGGGTCGTCTTCCGGCAGCGGCTTGAACACCAGCCGCGAGCGCGACCCGGTCAGCGACAGGACGGTCTCGGCCAGTTCGCGCATGGTGACCTCGCCGGGATTGCCGAGGTTGACCGGCCCGCTGAAGGCGGGCGGCGAGTCCATCATCCGCAGCAGCCCGTCGACCAGGTCGTCGACGTAGCAGAAGCTGCGCGTCTGCAGGCCGTCGCCGTAGAGCGTCAGCGGCTCGCCGCGCAGCGCCTGGACGATGAAGTTGCTGACGACGCGGCCGTCGTCGGGATGCATGCGCGGGCCGTAGGTATTGAAGATGCGCACCACCTTGATGTCGAGGCGGTGCTGGCGCCCGTAGTCGAAGAACAGGGTCTCGGCGCAGCGCTTGCCCTCGTCGTAGCAGGAGCGCAGGCCGATCGGATTGACGCGGCCCCAGTAGTCCTCGGTCTGCGGATGGACCTCGGGATCGCCGTACACCTCGCTGGTGGACGCCTGCAGGATGCGCGCCCTGAGGCGTTTCGCCAGGCCGAGCATGTTGATGGCGCCGTGCACGCTGGTCTTGGTGGTCTGCACCGGGTCGTGCTGGTAGTGGATCGGGCTGGCGGGGCAGGCGAGGTTGAAGATGCGATCGACCTCGACGTAGAGCGGGAAGGTGACGTCGTGGCGCAGCAGCTCGAAGCGCGGGCTGCCGAGCAGCTGGCGGATGTTCTGCTTGCTGCCGGTGAAGAAGTTGTCGATGCACAGCACGTCGGCGCCGGCCGCCACCAGG
>DASVZD010000031.1:0-18890 GCA_036391815.1 Rhodocyclaceae bacterium | reverse complement strand
TCGAACATGGCGCGCGTCTCGGCCGGCGTCATGAACTGCTCGCCGTACTTCTCCTTGAAGCCGCCGGTCGACAGGACCTTGATCGGGCCGGCCAGGTTGTACTTGCCCTGGGCCATGACCATCTTGACGCCGGGGTGCTCGGTGTCGGTGGTCTTGTAGACCTGCATGCACTCGTGCGACTTGTCGATCGAGTACTTCTCGGTGACCTTCATGGTCGCCAGGATTTCGTCGGATTCGTTGCTGACCAGCGCAATCTCGCTGCCGGCCTTGATGCCTTCGTCGTCGGTGGACAGCGTGACGGGGATCGGCCAGAACAAGCCGTTCATCATCTTCATGCCGTCGCAGACGCCTTCCCAGTCGCCATGGGTCATGAAGCCGTCGAGCGGGGTGAAGCCGCCGATGCCCAGCATGATGATGTCGCCGGCCTCGCGCGAGCTGACCTTCAGCTTGGGCAGGGACTTGGCGCGCTCCTGTTCGGACTTGAGGGCGCCACCTTCGAGAAGCAGGGGTTTCAGACTACCGCCGCCGTGCGGCTTGACCAACGCCATGGTGCCTTTCCTCCTTGGGAATTTGGAGCCTGATGCCCCCTTTTTGTGAGGCTTGAAGGCTAAACAATTCCCCGGACGGCCACCAACTCGAATTTTCGATACATCAATAAGAACTGCCGATTATTCCTATAAGCCGATGCATAGGCCATTCGGCAGATGAAAAACGGGCCCTAGAGCGGCTGCTTTTTCTGTTTCATTTCCTCGGCTTGGCGGCGCTTCAGGGTGCGCAGCCGGGCATCGACCTGCGAATGCTCGTAGAAGTCGCCGTCGTCCGACTTCTGGGCCAGCTCGAATTGCTCGATGGCCGGCATCAGCTGCCCCTGCAGGTAATAGGCCTCGCCCTGGGCGCGATGCTGCTGGAGGCGCTTGCCGAGCGCCGCGTAGGTCTTCGCCTGCAGCTCGTGCATGCGGAAGTCGGTCGTATAGGCTTGCAGGTCGGCAACGGTGACCTTCAGCGCCTCCTGGGGTTGCCCCGCGGCCAGCAAGGCATCGACCAGCGCATAGCTGACCGCGCGCTCGGTCGGATAGCGGGTGGCGGCGCTGCGCAGCAGCTTCACCGCGCCGGCCGGGTCGTCCTGCTTCATGCGCAGGTCCGCCGCCAGCGTCTCGATCATCGGCGAAGCCGCCTTGAGCCGGCGCAGTTCGCCGACCTGGGCCTCGGCGGCGCCGTAGTTGCGCATGCGCAGCTGGGCTTCGGCGAGGCCATAGCGCACCGCCACCTCGGAGCTGTACTTGCGCTCCTTCAGCATGGTGTCGAAATCGGTGACGGCATCCGGCGGCGCCCCTTCCTGGGCGCGCAGCTTGGCCCGCACCAGCAGGTAATCGAGCGAATCGGCCACCTGGTGGTAGGGCATGGCCTGGATGCGGTTCTCCATGTCCGAGATGCGCTCGGTGGTGAGCGGGTGGGTGCGCAGGTAGCCGGGCGCATTGTTCTCGTAGAGCCGGCTGCTCTGCTGCAAGCGTTCGAAGAAGGTGCCCATGGCGCGGACGTCGAAGCCGGAGCGCTCGAGCAACTGGATGCCCATGCGGTCGGCCTCGCGCTCGTAGTCGCGCGAATAGCTGAGCTGCTGCTGCACGCCTGCAGCCTGGCCGGCGATCAGCGCACCCTGGGCGGCGTCGCCGCCGGCGTGGCTTCGCGCCGCGAGAATAGCGGCAGCGAGAGAGATCAGCGTCGTCACGTAGGACTGGCTCTGCTGGCTGACGCCGCGGGCGATGTGGTGCTGCGTGACGTGCGAGATTTCGTGCGACAGCACCGAGGCCAGTTCGGACTCCGATTGCGTCGCGAGGATCAGTCCGGTGTGCACGCCGATGTAGCCGCCGGGCAGGGCGAAGGCGTTCAGGGTGCTGTCGCGCAGCGCGAAGAATTCGAAGTCCTGGCGGGCGCCTTCGCTGTTGGCCACCAGCTTGTGGCCGAGACGGTTGAGGTAGCCCTCGACCTCGGGGTCGCCCAGGTAGGACGGCTCCTTCAGGCGGATCTCCTGCATGATCTGTTCGCCCACCTTCTTCTCCACCAGGGGAGAAAACTCGGTTTGCGAGGATTCGCCGAGATCCGGCAGGCCTTCGGCCAGGACGGCCGGGGCGATCCATGCCGCCGCCACGGCGGCCAGCAAAATCAAGGAACGGCGCATGGCGCGTATCATACGTGAAAAGCCGCTCGCCCTCGCCTGTTTGCGGTATCGTAAGCCCTTAATGTGTAAATCTTTGTGACCCGAACTTGAACGCTCCCGCCATTCTGCTGGTCGAGGATGACGCCGCCGATGCCGCGCTGATAATGGACGGCCTTTCCCGGGTGGTTTCGCGCGAACAAGTCGAGGTCTGCCCGGACGGCGCGGCGGCGCTGGATTTCCTCAACGGCCGGGGCCGCTACGCCGGCCGCGCCGCCGACGAGCTTCCCCGTTTCGCGCTGCTCGACCTGACGCTGCCCGGCGTGAGCGGCTTCGACGTACTGCGGGCGATACGCGCCGAGCCCGAATGGCGGCTGCTGCCGGTGACCGTGCTGTCCGCCTCGGACAATATCGAGGACGTGCGCGCTGCCGCCCGCTTCGGCGCCAACAGCTTCGTGCGCAAGTCGGCCGACGGCCGGGCGTTCGCCGAAACCCTCGGCCAGCTGGCGCGCTACTGGCTCGATCTCAACATACCGCCGCCTTGCTGCGGCGGCCAATAGGAAACCTCATGTCCCTCACGCATTTCGACGCCGGCGGCCAGGCGCACATGGTCGATGTCGGCTACAAGAGCGAGACCGCGCGCACCGCCCGCGCCGCGGGCACCATCCGCATGCAGCCGGCCACGCTCGCGCTCATCAAGGCGGGCACCGCCGGCAAGGGCGACGTCCTCGGCGTGGCGCGCATCGCCGCCATCCAGGCGAGCAAGCGCACCGGCGAGCTGATCCCGCTGTGCCACCCGCTGCCCCTCACCCATGTATCGGTCGACTTCACGCTCGACGAGGCGGAGAGCGCCGTCCACTGCGAAGTCACGGCCCAGACGACGGGCCGCACCGGCGTCGAAATGGAGGCCATGACCGCGGTCGGGATCGGGTTGCTCACGGTTTATGACATGTGTAAATCAGTGGATCGTGGAATGCTGATTCACGACGTCCGCCTGCTCGAGAAATCAGGTGGAAAATCAGGGCACTGGGTCGCGGCAGACACCCAAAAATGAGCCGCGCTTATCGGCGCATCAACGGCGCCAACTTGCGTGGCAAAATCAGGCACCGCAGAATCGCTGACGTAAGCGGCAGGCCCCAATTTACGGAGGAGGAACGACAATGGATGCAACCCGCAGAACACTACTAAAAGGGATAGGCAGCACCGGCGTACTGGCGGCGGCCATCGCCGCCGGCGTGCTCAGGCCGACCCGGGTATACGCGGCGGAATACAACAAGGTGGCTTTCGAAGCCAAGGATCTCGCAGGCGGACTCAAGGGCATCGGCGCGGCTTCGCCCGTCGACAGCAAGGACATCGTGCTGACGGCGCCGGAGATCGCCGAGAACGGCGCGGTCGTGTCGGTCACCGTCGCCAGCAAGATTCCCGGCACCTCGTCCATCGCCGTCTTCGTCGAGAAGAACCCGATGCCGTTGTCGGCGCACTTCCAGTTCCTGAACGGCGCGCTGCCCGAGGCGCGCGTCAACGTCAAGATGGGCCAGACCTCGCTGATCAAGGCGGTCGCGATTGCCAACGGCAAGGCCTACGTGACGCAGAAGGAAGTCAAGGTCACGATGGGCGGATGCGGCGGCTGAGCGCGCATCCCGACGAAAACGACAAAGGAAAGAACATGGCAGATCCGATGAAAATCCGCGCCACCGTGAGCGGCGACGTTTGCGAAATCAAGGTCTTGATGAGCCACCCGATGGAGACCGGCCAGCGCAAGGAAAGCGACGGCAAGCTGGTTCCCGCGCACTTCATCCAGACCTTCAACATCGCGGTGAACGGCAAGACGGTCATCGACGGCGGCTGCGGCCCCTCGGTGTCGCGCAATCCCGTGTTCGCCTTCAAGGTCAAGGGCCCCAAGGCCGGCGACAAGGTGACGGTCAGCTGGGTCGACAACCTGGGTGAAAAGCGCACCGACGAAGCCACGGTGGCCTGAAGCAGGCAAAACGACAAGAAACCGGGGAACCGGGACCGGAGGCGGCGGACAAAGCATTCGCCGCCCGTTTATGCGAGGAGAGACCATGAGGCGCATCACAGCGTTGTGCGTCGCCGCGTTCGCGGCGGCATCGATGCCGCAGCTTGCCGCTGCGGCGAAGACCCCCAAGAAGGCCGCTACAGCGGCGTCCGCGCCGGCACCGGAGGCCAAGGACGCGGCGACGGCCGATTTCGAGAAGTTCCGCGCCATCCTCGAGGAGGACAACCCGGCCGAACTGTTCGAGGCCAAGGGCGAAGACCTCTGGAAGCAGAAGCGCGGGCCGAACAAGGTGTCGCTCGAGCAGTGCGACCTCGGCGTCGGCCCGGGCGTGGTGAAGGGCGCCTACGTGCAGACCCCGCGCTACTTCGCCGATGCCGACCAGGTCATGGACATCGAGCGGCGCATCGCCTGGTGCATGGAAAAGCTGCAGGGCTTCAAGCATGAGGACCTGGTCAAGAAGCCGTTCAGCAACCCCAACTACACGCCCGACCTCGTCTCGCTGGTGACCTACGTCGCCGCCCAGTCGCGCGGCATGAAGGTGGCGATCCCGCAGAAGCACCCGAAGGAGATCGCCGCCTACAAGATCGGCGCCGAGATCTTCAAGTACCGCGCCGGTCCCTACGACTTCGCCTGCGCCACCTGCCACGGCGAGGACGGCCGCCGCATCCGCATGCAGCAGTTGCCGAACCTGGCCAGCAAGCGCGACGCCATGCGCGCTTACGCCGGCTGGCCCGGCTACCGCATGACCGGCGGTCTGATGCACACGCTGCAATGGCGCATGAACGACTGCTTCCGCCAGCAGCGCTTCCCGGAACCTGGCTATCTCTCCGACGCGGTGACGGACCTCCTCACCTATCTCGGCGTGAACGCCAACGGCAACATCTACAAAGGCCCCGGAATCAAGCGCTGAGGAGGAAGCTGACATGAACCACACCAAGACCCTGCTGCTTGCCGCCCTGCTGCTCGGCGCCAGCGCCGCCCAGGCCGGCGACGACTACCACGCCCAGGCCATCTCCATCATCAAGCACGACTTCCACGACAAGGGCCAGGCCACCATGGACCGGCTCGAGAACGACGCCGTGCAGTACGTGTGCAACCGGTACGGCAACAACCCGCCCGCCGCACTCGCCCAGATGCTGCAGGCCGAGCAGGCCGCGACGGTGAAGCTGCCGCCCGACGGCAAGCTGCTCGGCGACTGGAAGCGCGGCGAGAAGCTGGCCCAGAGCGGCACCGGCTTCACCTGGACCGATCGTCCGGGCCTGCCGGTCGGCGGCAACTGCTACAACTGCCACGAGATCTCGCCCAAGGAGATGTCGTTCGGCACGCTGGGGCCGAGCCTGCGCAACTTCGCCAAGCTGCGCGGCAACACCCCGGAGATGGAGAAGTACGTCTATACGAAGATCTACAACTCCAAGTCGCACAACCTGTGCTCGCCGATGCCGCGCTTCGGCTACATCGGCGCGCTGACCGAGCAGCAGATCAAGGACCTGGTCGCCCTGATCCTCGACCCCTCGTCGCCGGCGAACCAATAATGCCGTCGATCAGCCGCCGGGAATTCCTCCAGGCGCTCGCCGCGGCTTCCGCCGCCGGCCTGGCGCTCAATGCGCGCGACCTGCTCGCCGCTCCCGACGGGGCGGCGGCGGATCGCTTCTACGACCTGCCGCGCTTCGGCAACGTGCATCTGCTGCACTTCACCGATTGCCATGCGCAGCTGCTGCCGGTGTGGTTCCGCGAGCCGAGCGTCAATCTCGGCGTCGGCGCCGCATCCGGCAAGGCGCCGCACCTCGTCGGCGAGAAGCTGCTCAAGGCCTACGGGATCAAGCCCGGCACACGCGAGGCGCACGCCTTCAGCTGCCTGGACTTCGAGCAGGCCGCGCGCGTCTACGGCCGCATCGGCGGCTTCGCCCATCTCGCCACGCTGGTCAAGCGCTTGCGGGCCGGCCGGCCGGGCGCCTTGCTGCTGGACGGCGGCGACACCTGGCAGGGCTCGGCCACCGCCTTGTGGACCCAGGGCCAAGACATGGTCGACGCCTGCAAGCTGCTCGGCGTCGACATGATGTCGGCGCACTGGGAGTTCACGCTGGGGCACGAGCGCGTGCGCCAGCTGGTCGACGGCGACCTCAAGGGCCACATCGAATTCCTCGCCCAGAACGTGCGCACCGCCGATTTCGACGACCCGGTGTTCGCGCCCTACGCGATGCGCGAGATGAATGGCGTCAAGGTCGCCGTGATCGGCCAGGCCTTCCCCTACACGCCGATCGCCAATCCGCGCTGGATGATGCCCGAGTGGAGCTTCGGTATCCGCGACGAGGACATGCAGAAGGCGGTCAACGAGGCCCGCGCCAAGGGCGCCCAGGTCGTCGTGGTGCTTTCCCACAACGGCATGGACGTCGACCTCAAGATGGCGAGCCGCGTCACCGGCATCGACGCCATCCTCGGCGGCCATACCCACGACGGCGTGCCGCAACCGGTCGCCGTGAAGAACGCGGGCGGCACGACCCTTGTCGCCAACGCCGGCTCGAACGGCAAGTTCCTCGGCGTGCTCGACTTCGAGGTAAAGAACGGCAAGGTCGGCGACTTCCGCTACAAGCTGCTGCCGGTTTTCTCCAACCTGCTGCCGGCGGACGCCGACATGGCGGCGCATATCGAGAAGGTGCGCGCGCCGCACCTCGGCAAGCTGCGCGAGCCGCTCGCCGTCAGCGAAGGCCTGCTCTACCGCCGCGGCAACTTCAACGGCTCCTGGGACCAGCTGATCCTCGACGCGATGATCGACGTGAAGGGCGCGGACCTCGCCTTCTCGCCCGGCTTCCGCTGGGGCACCACGATCCTGCCCGGCGAGACCATCGACTTCGAGCACCTGATGGACCAGACGGCCATCAGCTACCCCGCCTCGACCCTCAACCTGCTGACGGGCACGCAGATCAAGGCCATCCTCGAGGACGTCTGCGACAACCTGTTCAATCCCGATCCCTATTATCAGCAGGGCGGCGACATGGTGCGGGTAGGAGGCATGAGCTACACCTGCGACCCGAACGCGAAGATGGGCAGCCGCATCCAGGACATGCGCCTGGCCGGCCGCCCGATCGAAGCCGACAGGAAGTACAAGGTGGCCGGCTGGGCGGCAGTCGGCGAAGGCGTGACTGGCGAACCGATCTGGGACGTCGTGGCCGGCTGGCTGCGCGACCGCAAGACGGTGACGCCACGGCACCTCAACGCCCCCAAGCTGGTCGGCATGCAGGGCAATCCCGGCATGGTCTGACGGCGCCGCCGCCGCTCGCCGGGTGCTAATCTGGTGTCATTCCGACCCACCACAGGCGCGCCATGGCCGACGAAGTCGAACTCAAGCTCGCGCTGCCCGCTGCGGCGCAGCGCGCCTTCCTGCGCCAGCCGCTGCTCAAGCAGGCGGCCTCGCGCAAGACCGAGCGCCTGATCAACCTCTACTACGACACGCCCGACCAGGAACTGCGCCGGCGCGGCATCGCCCTGCGCCTGCGCCGCCAGGGCCGGCGCTGGCTGCAGACCGTCAAGTGCGCGGGACGCTCCGCCGCGGGGCTCACATCGCGCCCCGAATGGGAGACGCCCTATTCGGGGCGCTTCGACTTCTCGGCCGTCGATGCCGAAGACGTGCGCGACTGGCTCGACCGCGATCGCATGCGGCGACGCATCTCGCCCTTGTTCGAGACCAATTTCCTGCGCACCACCTGGCGCTTCCAGCCCTCGCCCGGCGTCGAACTGCATCTCGCCTTCGATCGCGGCTGGATCGCCGCGGCCGGTCGCCGCGAGGCGATTTCCGAACTCGAGATCGAGATCGCGCGCGGCGAGCCGCGGCACGTCTTCGCCCTGGCGCGCGCGCTCGCCGAGCGGGTCTCGCTGGCGCCCGCGTTGCTGTCCAAGGCGGAACGCGGCTACCGGCTCTTCCTCGGCGAGCCGCAGGCGCCGGTGCACGCCGCAGAGGTTCCGCTCTTGACCAGCATGGCGCCGCTCGACGGCTTTCGCCTGATCGCCCTGTCCTGCCTCGAGCACCTGCAGCACAACCATGCCGGCGCCGTGGATACCGACGACCCCGAATACATCCACCAGATGCGGGTGGCGACGCGGCGGCTGCGCGCCGCCCTGCGGCTGTTCGCCCCGCAACTGCCCGGCGGCTTCGCCGACGAACTGCTGCCACCCCTGCGCAAGCAGATGCGCCTGCTCGGCGCCGCGCGCGACATGGACGTGCTGCTCGGCGAGATCGCCGCGCCCGTGATGGCCGCGCTGGCCGCCGAACCCCGCCTCGCCGCGCTCGTCGGGCTGGTCACCGAACGGCGCTTCCGGCATCGCAGCGCGGCGAAGGACCAGCTGCGTTCGGCGGCCTTCGGCCAATTCGTCCTGCTCGCCGGCGAACGGCTGCATGCGCTGTCCTTGAACCAGCAAGCGGGCGACGGCGGCCTGGCGGCGTTCGCCGACCACCGGCTGCGCCGGCTCTGCAAGAAGGTGCGACGGCTTGCCGCCGCGGCCGAGGTCGGCGAGCCGACTTCGCTCCACGCCCTGCGCATCGGCGTCAAGCGGCTGCGCTACGCGCTGGAGTTCTTCGCACCGCTGGCGCGTCACAAAAGACATCGCGCCCGCGTCGCCGATCTGGCCGAACTGCAGGACACTCTCGGACAGATCAACGACCTCGCCAACGCCGGCCGCCTGCTCGACGACTGCGCAGGCGAGGATCCGCGCCTGCGCGAGGCGGTCACCCTGATCGGCGGCTGGCATGCCTCGCGCTATGCCGCCCTGCTCGACGCCGTGCCGCACGCGCTGCGCGACCTGCGCAAGCTGCGGCCGCCCAAGCTGCTGTCATCCCACCGCAAAGAGGAAACCCTATGATCGCGCGCCAGAAACCCGCGGAGAAGAAGATGGACCTCATCCTGTGGCGCCACGCCGAAGCCGAGGACGCCACCGCCAAGCTGGCCGACGCCAAGCGTCGCCTCACCGAGCGCGGCGAGAAGCAGGCGCGCCAGATGGCCAAGTGGCTGCGCGAGCACCAGCCGAAGAACCTGCGCATCCTGGTGAGCCCGACGCAGCGCACCCAGATGACCGCCCACGCCCTCGGCCTGCCCTTCGAGACCGTGCCGAAGATCGGCGTCGGCGCCGACGCCGCCGACATCCTCGCCGCGGCCGGCTGGCCGGACCATGGCGGCGCAGTCATCGTCGTCGGGCATCAGCCCACGCTGGGACGCGTCGCCGCCCTGCTGCTGGCCGGCGAGGAGGCGGACTGGACGATCAAGAAGGGCGCGGTGTGGTGGTTCTCGAACCGCACGCGGGATGGGGAGACGCAGACGGTATTGCGGGGCGCCATGGCTCCCGAGTTGGCTTAGGCTCTTTGCAGGCCCCGCTCCACCGCGTACGCCTGCAAGGCCTCGGAAACGTTCCGTACGACCGTCGCCCAGTCCCCTGGGCTCGGCTGGCGGAATAGGCGAACCGCGTCCGGATACCAGGGTGAATCGTCTCGACCCTCGAGCCAACGCCAATCGGCGTTGTACGAAAGCATGACCCAGCAGGGCTTGCCCAGGGCGCCGGCGACATGAACCATCGACGTGCATGAGCTGATTACCAGATCGAGTTGGCTCACGATTGCCGCCGTGTCGCCGAAATCTTCGATGCCCGCGCCCAGTGCAATGAGGGGCTGATCCGCTGGAGAGGCGTTGGCCTCTTCCTCCCCGGCACCCTTTTGCAGGCTGATGAAACTGACCCCTGCATTCCGCCATAGATCTGCAAGCGCGCGCAAGCCGGGCAGCGACCGGCTCGTATCCCCTTTGAACTCGGGATTGCCCTTCCATACCAGCCCGACACGGAGGCCGGGCGCCGCTACCGCACCGCGCCAGCGGACGATGCGCTCCTCGCTTGCTGAGAGGTACGGCAGGGCAGCCGGGATGGCAGCAAGGGTCGTCCCCATACAACCGGGGACGTCGAGTTGCATGACCCAGCAGTCGTATGAGGACAAGTCCGGCTTCTCATCCATCGGGATGATGGCATCGGCTCCGCCGAGGGACTCGAACAGCGGATGCAAAGCAGGCTTGCATGCCAGGTCCACGCGCGCGGCACCCGATCGCTTCAACAACGGTACGTAGCGCGCAAATTGAATTTGATCTCCATATCCTTGCTCTCCCCACACAAGGATGGACCTGCCCGACAAGGGTTCGCCGTTCCAGTAGGGAAGATCGAAGTCGGGAACGGAAACGACAGGCGGAATAACCCTGCGCCGCGCCGAGTAGAGTCGCCATGCCTCCTCATACCTGCCCAGCTGCAGCAACAGGAGCGACAAGTTGTACTGGAGGCTCGCATGGCCCGGTGCCCTGGCAAGTCCTTCACAGTACCAGCGCTCGGCCGCCGCAAAATCCTTACGGTGCTGAAGCACCAGGAGGCCGAGATTCAGATAGCTCACGGGATGGGCCGGCTTAAGCGCGATGAGTTCGAGATAAGTCTTTTCCGCTTCGGCCAGCCGCCCCTGCTTCTCGAAGGTTCCCGCCAGATTGATGCGCGCCTCCTCGAAATCCGGATCTGACTCGATGGCAAGTCTGAAATCCCGTTCAGCATCGGCATGGCGGTCAAGATCCGCCTCTGCGACGCCAAGATTGTTACGGATCCGTGCATTTCCGGGTTCCAGTGCAATCGCTTTCCGGTACAGCGTCTCCGCCTCGCCGTAACGCTTCAGCTCGCGGCACAGCACACCGAGGTTGGACAGTAGGTCGGCATTGGTCTCCGCCAAAGCGAGGCCGCGCCTATAGGCCTGCTCCGCCTCTTCGTAGCGGCCAAGCTTCTTCAACGCGTAGCCCAGGTTGCAGCAAGCGGCGGGGTTCGCGGAAGTATCGGCCAAGTGTTCCAGTGCAGCAACGGCGCCAGCGAAATCAGAGGTCGCGCAACAGACTGCGCCCAAGCGTTCCAGCGCCTCGGCATGCCAGGGCGACTTCTCCAGCACCGCCTTCAGTTCTTGGGTCGCATGCGCGAGATCGCCTGCTTGCTGCTTCAGGCACGCCAGATTGAAACGCGCTGGGAGAAGGTCCGGGTTGAGGGCCAGCGCCTGGCGCAACGACGCTTCCGCCTCGGGAAGCCGCTGCTGTTCCTTGAGCACGAACCCCAGATTGCTGTGTGCATCGGCAAACCCGGGATCCAACACAACCGCCTCGCGATAGTCGGCCGCGGCGCCCTCGAGATCGCCGCGGGACAACTTCTCGTTGCCACGGTTCTTCAGTTCCTCGGCACGGCGTCGGTTCGCCTTTCGCTTGTCGCTGCCGAAACATTCTCGAAGCAGGCTGCCGATCATGCCGTCCGTTCTTGGAATGGAACACTGGGAGCGAGCATGATCGGGGACCGCTTGTTACGTGTCAATACGGACCGCCAAAGGCGCGTGGCCGATCCAAGAGTACAATCCGGGCCAGCGCCGAGGGATTTCGGCAAAGCGGTTGAGATACGGATGATTCTTGCGAATTTGGTGCGCAATCTGATCCACGGTTTCAAATCGCGGCAGGAGCCGCAGCAGCAATTCGACGTGGCCGTCGTGATCCAGACCGTGTTGCGCCCGAGCCTCGAGAGGGCGGTCGAGTCCGTCTATGCGCAGGACTTCCCGGGCCGCATCCAGATTCTCGTCGGCATCGACAAGCGCCTCGGCGATCCTCGACTGATCGAGAAGCTCCAGCGCCGCTGCCCGCCCAATATGCACCTCACGGTGGTCGACCCCGGTTACTCCACCTCGGTCCGGCACGGCAGCATCTATTCCAATCAGTTCGGCGGCGCACTGCGCGCCGTCCTCACCTATCTCGCCAACAGCCGCTACGTGGCCTATCTGGACGACGACGACTGGTTCGCGCCCGACCATCTCGCGACGTTGCGGAACGCCATCGAGGGCGTGGACTGGGCGTTCAGCTACCGCTGGTACGTCAATCCCTTCGACTCGCTGCCGATCTGCGTGGACACCTGGGAGAACATGGGGCCGGGGAAGGGCATCTTTTCCGAACGCTTCGGCGGCTTCGTCTGCCCCAGCACCTTGATGCTCGACAAAGTCAAAACCCATTTCGTGCTGCCCAACTGGTGCATCGCAATGGGTCCGGCGGGCGACGGCGAGGACCGCGTGCTGCTGGCCGCGTTGCTGCGAAGCAATCTGACGTGGCGATGCACCGGCGCCGCAACGGTGTTCTACGTGATCAAGCCGGAAGACGGCATGCATCCCGACCGGGAAAGATTCATCGCTTCGACGGGATACGACCTCGCCAAGCTTCGCCGGGACGAGCGGCACGCCTTCGCCCGGGTATAACGGCTGCGGCGGCTCTCCGGCGCAGAGCCGGAGCTACTAGCCGTTCGACGCCCGGCGGGCGAGAAAGTCCCTGAAGTATTCGATCGTGCGGACCAGCCCTTCCCTCAGCGCTACCGTGGGCTCCCAGCCGATCGTTGCCTTGGCGAGCGAGATGTCGGGCTGTCGCTGACGCGGATCGTCGGAGGGAAGCGGCAGGAAGCGCAATTCGGAACGCGCCCCGGTAAGTTCGATCACCGCCTCGGCCAGCTCGCGCACCGTGAATTCCCGCGGATTGCCGAGGTTGACCGGCCCCGACACCTCGTCGGAACTCGCCATCAGGCGGATGAAGCCTTCGATCAGGTCGTCGACGTAGCAGAAGGAGCGCGTCTGGCTGCCGTCGCCATAGATCGTGATCGGTTCCCCGGCGAGCGCCTGCACGATGAAGTTCGACACCACGCGGCCGTCGTTGGGGTGCATGCGAGGACCGTAGGTGTTGAAGATGCGGGCCACCTTGATGCGCAAGTCGTGCTGGCGGCGATAGTCGAAGAACAGCGTCTCGGCGCAGCGCTTGCCCTCGTCGTAACAGGAACGCAGGCCGATGGGATTGACGTTCCCCCAATAGCTCTCCTGCTGCGGATGCATGGTGGGATCGCCATACACCTCGCTCGTCGACGCCTGGAAGATCTTGGCCTTGGTCCGCTTGGCCAGCCCCAGCATGTTGATGGCGCCATGCACGCTGGTCTTGGTCGTCTGCACCGGATCCCACTGGTAATGGATCGGCGACGCGGGACAAGCGAGGTTGTAGATCTCGTCGACCTCGACGTAGAGCGGGAAAGTGACGTCATGGCGCATGAGCTCGAAATGCGGATCGCGCATCAGGTGCTCGACGTTGTCCTTGGTGCCGCTGTAGAAGTTGTCGACGCAGAGAACGTCGCAGCCCTCCCGCAGCAGTCGGTCGCAAAGATGCGAGCCGAGGAAACCGGCACCGCCGGTGACCAATACCCGCTTCCGATTCGAGACTCTTCCCGCGCAATTGGCTGCCATCAATTCTCCCCGCAGAACGGGTTCAGTTTCCGAAGACGGGCCAGAAGCCCAGCTTGTCGATGCACTCCTTGATGCCCTTTCGCGTCATCAGGAAGGTGTAGGGCGCAGCCAGCGTGTTTCCCTTCACGCCTTCCGGCACCGGCCAGCCGGCGTCGATGAAGTGGCTGGCGTACTGGGTGCGGAACGCCACCGTCCGCAGGCAGGAATGCACCATCGGCAGCTTCTCGTTCTTGAGCGCCGAATAGAAGATCCGATCGCAGCAGGGGGAGAGCGCCTTCGGCATTCTGTACCAGACGCTGTTAATTCCGAAGGCGTCTCGGCTGATGAGGAAGCAGCTGGTATCGACGTGCTGGTTCGAATTCTCGTCGCCTTCGCTGATCGGCATCTCGGTGCCGTCCATGGTGTGGAAGGTGCGCCAGGAACAGCAGACGGGGGCTCCCGTCTGCTGGTGCAGCTTGAGCAGCGAGGACAGGTGGTTTTCGCGGAACCAGTTGTCGGCATCGAGGTACGCGATGAAATCCACTTCAGCCGACTCGGCCAGCACGCAGCCGATCGCCCGCGGCGTGTTGCCATTGTCGGCGTGGCCCTTGGGCAGGACGAGATGCACGGCGTCCCAGCCGCGAATCGCCTCGCATTCCACGCCGTCGCCGATCATGTAGTGGATGACGTCGGCCTCCACGTCCTGTCCTATCACGCTCTCATGGCACTGCCGCAGCATCGCCACCGGCTCCTTGTAGTAAGGAGTAACGACGGCAATCTTCGGGCGCTTGTAGATGTTGGGCGAGTATTGCACCACGGTGTGATCGGTACGCTTCGCCTGCTCCAGGGTGGTTATCTCTATGACCTTGCGTTTCTTCTTTCCCGTGGCCGCTTTCGTGGCAAGGTCGGCGTTCGACTTCGAGTAGGTGTCGGTTTCCTCGAAGTCCATCACCGGGGCAATCCGCGCCGGCACACCGCAGCCCGGGCAGAAGTGAGCAATCTGCGACGTGAAATGCTGGATCGGTGCCTGCCACCAGCCGGGAAACACCTCGAAACCGAAATCGCCCTTGCGCGCCAGGTCGAACGAGGCGGCCACCTCGCAGAAATAGGCTTTCAGCTTGCCGTCGCGCTGGACGATGCTCGCCGACCACTCCTGGTTGATGTCGCAGCGCGAGATCTTCTCCCACATCTGCGGCGGTTCGTAGAAATCCTTGACCGCGGTCAGCAACGAAGAATGCTCCGAATTCCCGCCGTAATACCAGCCCAGATGCTTGATGCCTTCCAGCGACTTGACGCCACGCTCGACGTTGTGCGGATTGAGGTTGAAGACGCCGAAGGTCTCGATGGCCAGCGGTTCGAACTTGAACAGGTTGTTGGTCCACAATCCGCGTTGCGCCTTGTTGGGAAACTCCTCGACGAAGACTCGGCACAATTCCTCGAAATTCCTGTGCATGCAGGGATTCCCGCCGATCATCGCGATGATGCCGCCGTAGCCTTTCAAGCTGCGCAGCGCCGTCCGGAAGTTGTCCGGCGTCATCTCCCAGTAGTCGTCCTGGTTCTCCAGCAGGCGGGTGCAGTTCGAGCACGCCAGATCGCACTTGTTGGTCACGTCCACGCAGATGATCTTCATCTGCGTCGGCGCTTTCATCACGCAGACGGCTTCCTCCATCGTCATGCCGCGCCCCATCCCCGGCGGACTGGAAACCGCGCTGGGCGATGCGCCGCCCTCGACGAAAGCATTGGGCGCCGCGCTATCGACGAACATCGCGCTGGTACTTTTCCTGCCTTTGAAGACATCGCCCAAGACGCTGCGCAATAGAGAAAACGAAAACATGATCTGTCCTTGCAAAAAGTTGCTTGTCCCGGACGGCGCCTCCGTCGCGAGGCCAGCACGATAGCATAGAAATGCTATTTCCTTGCCCGCGCCATGGCTTCTTCAAAGTACGGCGGAGCCGCTCCTGGCGGGCCGATGGCATTATAGGTTCCGCGAATCGCCATGCGCGCCGCCAGCGTTTGATCGGTTACAATGGCGCGCAATTCCATCGGAGTATTGGCGATGCTATTCACGTGGTTTGACGCCCGCGAGGCGACGGAATTTGGGATTTCGATGGCCGAATTCTTCGCACAGCGCGTGCCGCCGGAGTCGATCCCGGCAACCGAGGAAAAGCCGTTGCGCAAGGCCACCGAGGTGGTGGCGAAGCTGCGCATGCAGGCGCAGACGTTTCGCTTCGGGCACAAGCTGAACATCTACAAGAAGGCCAAGCTGGCGAATGCCTTCCAGTGGAAGCTGTTCGACCTGGGCTACCACAAGAAGGTCGTCGAGGAACTGACCAAGGAACTGCTGCTCCACGTCTGAATCCCGGCACCTGCGCTAGCGGGCCGCCGTATTCCGCAGTTCCGCCGCCACCCGCGCCAGCACGCTTTCCCAATCACCGCGAGAAGGCTGGCGGAAGATCCGCAGCGACGGGTACCAGGGAGAATCCTCCCGCTCCAGCATCCAGCGCCATTCGCTGCCGAAGCGATTGAGCAGCCAGACCGGCTTGGCAAGCGCCCCGGCGAGGTGCACCACGGAGGTGTCGACGCTGACTACCAGATCCAATGCATCGATCAGCCCCGCCGTATCCTGCATGTCGTCGCACTCGTCCATCCAGTCGACGACCGGCCACGCCAGCGCCTTCAGCTGGCTCGCGGGCTCCCCCTTCTGGAGGCTGACCCAGGTGATCCCCGGCACGCTCATCAGCGGAGCAAACCGCGCCAGCGGGATGCTGCGCTCACGGTCCTTCACCAGCGTGGGGTTCCCGCCCCAGGCAATGCCGATCTTGAGCCCGGGATAACCGGCCAGGCGCGACCGCCACTTCGCTCCGACGCCCTCGGGCACCGAGATGTAGGGCATTCGGTTCGGGATCGTATCCAGCCGCGTCCGGAACAGGAACGGCAGGCTCATGGTCGAGCAATGGCGATCGAAACGTAATTGGTCGATGCTGTCCCGCTTCACCAGGATCTCGTCCACCTCTGCAAAGCTCCGGAAGATGCGCACCAGTGCCTGCTCGCAGATGATCACGATGCGCCCCGCACCATGCGCCTTGATCAGCGGTAGGTACCGCAGCATCATTAGGCTGTCACCAAGGCCCTGCTCGGTCCACAGCAGCAGCGTCCCGCCACCAAGATCATCGCCAGTCCAGTACCTCTCCGGTGTAAACACGCGCCGATAGTACTGGGCATCGGTCTCGATGCCCTTCTTCCGGCCGAGCAGGTTTGGCAGCATGGCCTCGTGCGCCGGCCAGCCGTTCTCGAAATCGCCCCGCAGCAGCAACATCAGCGCTTCTTCGATCTGTCCTTCGAGCCCCTTGGGGTCAAGCGCACGCGCCCGGCGAACCCATGCCAGTGCGTCGTCCAACTGTCCCATGTCCTCGTACACGATGCCGATGAAGCGAGCGACGATCGCCGGATTCTCGGGGTTCTGCGATAGCGCCCTTTGGTATTCGGCCAGCGCTTCCTCGTTGCGTCCAAGCTTGTTGAGCGCCGTACCGCGGTTGCAGCGCACTTCAGCCCACTCTGGGTTGATCGTCAGCATCTGATCAAGCACGCGCAAGGCATCCTCGTGGCGCTCCTGCTCCGCGAACACCGTCGCGAGCCGCCAATGCGCCTCCGGCCATGAATGAGTGTCCAGGTAGGAAGGGCGCAGCCCGATCACGTGGCGATAGCAGGCGGCCGCCTCGTCGAATTGACGCTGGTCTTCCGCGGTGCGCCCAAGGTTGAGATGCGCCTGCCAGAGGGAAGGCTTGAGCGCGATGGCGCGCAGCAGAAGTTGCTCCGATTCGGCGTAGGCCTTCTGCTCCCTGCGCACATGGCCGAGGTTGACGTGCGCCTCCGCGTAGCCAGGATAGATTCGGATGGCGTCCTCGTAGCACCGCGCCGCCTCTTCAAGTTCTCCCTTTGCTAGGTGCTCGTTGCCGCGATTCTTCTCGACTTCGGCGGCTCTTTCAGTGCCGCCGACAAAAGCATCGCCTCGCTTGTCGCGACGAAAGAGGAGGTCAAGAAAGGCCATCGATCGGGAAAAAGGGTGAGCGGGTGCCACGCAATTATCACAAAAAAAAGCCCCGCCGAAGCGGGGCTTTCCTTGCGAAACAATCTCAGCAGATCGATGCGGTGACGCAGCCGGAGCTGGTGTTCTTCGTCCAGGTGAGGTTGTAGCCGGTGGACGCGGTGCCGTTGGTCTTCGGGTCAAGGATGAACGTTTCGCCGCTCAGACCATTGGAACTGACGGCCGTCGCGGTAATCGAGCCCGTACCGCCAACGGTGATCGAAGCAACATAGCCGGCGGCAGTGGTAATCGCCGGCGGGATGCCGTTGGTACCCGGAGAAGAGCAGCTGGTCAGGTCCTGGAAGTCCTGGAAGCAGGCTTCGACGCCCAGCTTGAAGGGAGAGGTGGCTTGGACCACTTCAGTGAACTTCGCCTTCTTCGTGTATTGCTGATAGTTCGGGATCGCCACAGCGGCCAGAATGCCGATGATGGCCACCACGATCATCAGTTCGATCAGGGTGAAGCCTTGTTGGATTTTGCGCATTTAAGAGTCTCCAATTGGAAAGCACGTTGGCGTGCCGATACCCTTAAGGCAAGAAGCGAGCCGGGTGGAACGGCCGGCCGTCAAAGGGATTTTCGGTTGTCGGCCCAAGAAGAATTCCGGTCAAAGTCAAAATGTGACAATTTTTGTCAGTTCGCCGCCGGCCGATACCCGGGAATCTTGGTTTCATCGACCCCGTCCACCTGTTGCACATCGAGAAATTTCTCGGCGTATTTGAGATACACCTTCTCGCGCACGAACACGTCGAACAGGTCGGGATCGATGTGGCCGCCTTCGGCGAACTTGCCCATGATGTTCATCGCCTGCGACAGCTTCATGCCGGGCTTGTAGGGGCGGTCGCGCGCGGTCAACGCTTCGAAGATATCGGCGATGCCCATCATGCGCGCCTGCCACGACATCTGGTCGCGCGTGAGCCCCTTGGGATAGCCCTTGCCGTCCATGCGTTCGTGGTGGCCGCCGGCGTATTCGGTGACATGGGTCAGATGCTTGGGCCACGGCAGGCGCTCGAGCATCTTGATGGTCGCGACGATGTGGTAGTTGATGGTCTCGCGTTCCTTGGGCGTCAGCGTGCCGGCGCGAATGGTCAGGTTGTCGATCTCGTCGCTGCTGAGGAACTCGGCCTCGACGCCGTCCACGTTGCGCCAGCGGCGCTGCTGGCCGATGTCGCGCACGCGCTGCTGGGCGTCCTCGGACATGAATTCGCCGCCGGTGTTGGTCTTGCGCAGGAAGGCGCGGTCGTCGTCGATGCCCTGCACGTCCTCCCAATATTCGGCCCACAGCTGGGCCTCGGCCTGGGCGTCCTTCTTGTCGCGCAGCGCCAGGCACTTGCGCAGCGCCTCGATCTCGGCGTCGCGC
>DASVZD010000030.1:0-7273 GCA_036391815.1 Rhodocyclaceae bacterium | reverse complement strand
ATCGCTACAACCACAGCATCATCCCCATCTCGAACGGGTGCGTCAGCAGTTCATGCGACGGGAAGGCGCGGATGCGGTACTCGATCTTGCCGCAGACTTCCGGCGTCAGCTCGAGCGCGAACAGGCTCTCGCCGTCGCCCGTCGGGCCCTTGTATTCGAGGTGGAAGCGGCGCGGCGGGCGCGAGTTGATGTTGGCGTTGGGCCGCCCGAACAGCAGCTCGACGGTGATGTCGCCGGGCGTCAGGCCGTCGAGCCGGACGGCGACCTCGAAGACGATCTTCTCGCCGAAGGGGATGCGCCGCTGCGGCGTGTCGATGCGGCGCAGGGAGATCTTCGGCCAGGCGCCGCGCACCTTGGTCTTCCATTCGGCCAGCGACCGCGCGCCGCTGAAGTTGCCGGCGCTGTGGCGGTGCCACTGGCGCGCGGCGGGCGCGTAGAACTTGCCGATGTATTCGCCGAGCATGCGCGCCGAGTTGAAGCGCGGCGTGATGCTGGCGATCGACTGCTTGGCCATCTTGATCCAGCCCGGCGAGTAGCCCATCGGGCCGCGGTCGTAGTAGAGCGGGATCACCTTGTCCTGCAGGATTTCGTAGAGCGCGCGCGCCTCCTCCTGGTCGCGGCGCGGATCGTCGAGCGATCCGGAGGTGTTGACCGGCTTGATGCCCCAGCCGTTCTCGCGGCCCTTGATCTCGTCGCAGGCTTCGCCCCACCAGCCGTCGAGCACGGAGAGGTTGATCACGCCGTTGATGGCGGCCTTCATGCCGGAGGTGCCCGAGGCTTCGAGCGGGTAGATCGGGTTGTTGAGCCAGACGTCGACGCCGGCGACCAGCCGCCGCGCCACGTGCAGGTCGTAGCCTTCGAGCAGCAGCACGCGGCCGACGAATTCCGGCATGGCGGCGACTTCGGAAATGCGGCGGATCATGTCCTGGCCCGGGCGGTCGGCCGGGTGCGCCTTGCCGGCGAAGACGAACACCACCGGACGGTTCTCGTCGGAGATGATCTCGCGCAGCCAGTTGAGGTCCTGGAACAGCAGCGCGGCGCGCTTGTAGGTGGCGAAGCGGCGCGCGAAGCCGATGGTCAGGATGTTGGGGTTCTCCGGGTCGGCGTAGCGCAGGATGCGGTCGAGGTGGGCCTGCGATCCCTGGTTGCGGCTGTGCTGGTGGCCGAGGCGGTTGCGCAGCAGGTGCAGCATCTGCGCCTTGATCGACTGGCGCACGCTCCAGAACAGGTGGTCCGGGATGCTGTGGATCGCCTCCCAGCATTGCGCGTCGGTCAGCCGCTGGCTCCAGCCGGCGCCCAGGTGCCGGTCGAAGGTTTCGTACCAGAGGTCGGACAGGAAGGTCGGCACATGCACGCCGTTGGTCACGTAGTCGACCGGATTCTCGTCCGGCTCGACCTGGGGCCACAGGTAGGCGCAGACCTGCGAGGACACTTCGCCATGGATGCGCGACACGCCGTTCTGGTGGCGCGAGCCGCGGATCGCCAGCGCCGTCATGTTGAACTCCGGCGAGTCGGGCGAGCGGCCCATGTCGAGGAGGTTGCCGATGTCGCAGCCCATCTCGCTGCAGCAGCCCTCGAAGTAGCGCCGGATCATGTCCTCGGCGAAATGATCGTGGCCGGCCGGGACGACGGTGTGGGTGGTGAACACCGTATTGGCGGCGACGGCTTCGTAGGCGGTGGCGAACTCCATGCCCCCGCGTACCATCTGCCGGATGCGTTCGAGGATCTGGAATGCCGCGTGGCCTTCGTTGATGTGCCAGACGGTCGGCTTGATGCCCATCTCGCTCAGCGCCCGCACGCCGCCCATGCCGAGCACGATCTCCTGCTCGATGCGCGTGGTGCGGTCGCCGCCGTAGAGGCGGTGCGCGATGTCGCGGTCGTGCGGGCTGTTCTCGTCGATGTCGGTGTCGAGCAGGTAGATCGAGACGTGGCCGACGCGCGTCTTCCACACCTTGGCCCAGGTGGTGCGGCCGGGCATCGGCACGGCCACCTTGAGTTCCTCGCCCTTGTCGGTCAGCACCGGCGTGATCGGCAGGTCGTCGAAATCGGTGTCGCGGTATTCGGCATGCTGCTGGCCGGCGCCGTCGATGGTCTGCAGGAAGTAGCCCTGGCGGTACAGCAAGCCGACGCCGACGAAGGGCAGGTTGAGGTCGGAGGCCGTCTTGCAGTGGTCGCCAGCCAGGATGCCGAGGCCGCCGGAGTAGGTGGGCAGGCTCTCGTGGAAGCCGAACTCGGCGCAGAAGTAGGCGACCAGTTCGCCGTCGGGCAGGTGCGGTCCGTGCTCGCGCGCGGGAGCCGTGTGGTAGGTGTCGTAGGCCGACAGCACGCGCGCCAGCGCGCCGAGGAACACCGGGTCCTCCGCCGCCTCGTCGAGCCGGTGCTGGTCGACGCGCTTGAGCGCCGCCTTGGGACTGTGGTCGGCGGCGCCCCACAGCTTGGCGCCGAGGCGCACGAACAGCGCGCGCGTCGGCCGGTCCCAGCTGTACCCCAGGTTGTTGGCGAGCTCGTCGAGGCGGGCGAGACGGGAGGGAAGCTTCGGATTGACTTCCAGTTGATAGCGGGTGCCGGCCATGATGCTTCTGCGTCCCTTCTATTTAGCGCGGTGAGCGATTCTACGCCGCGGCTGCGCGCGGCTGTATGTCGATGGTAATGGCCAGTTCGGCGTCGCCGCTTACCGGCCAGGCGAGCAGGATCTCCGCCGCCTGCATGATCTTTTCGAAGCCCGCTTCTGACTGCGACACCGTGTGATGCGGCCGCGCGGTGACGGCCAGCGCGGGCGAGAAGCCCAGCGCGATGGCGCCGCCGAGCACGCCGTCCTCCAGCGTCAGGCAAGCCGCCTTCGGCAGTTCGAGCAGCTGGCCGAAGCCGCAGGGCACGCGGCCGTCCTCCAGCACGTAGCGTCCGGCGTAGCCGTCGCAGCTCGGCATGGCGAGGTTGACGCGGATTTCCAGGCGGCCGTAGAGGTTGCGGGTGCGGTAGCGCGTGGTGAGCCGGGTGCCGTCGAGCAGGTAGGACTTCTCGACGCGGCCGCCGCCCAGGGACGCCTCGAATTTCGCGGTTCCCGTCTCGGCGTAGTTGTTGACCGGCCGCCAGCTGCCGTCTGCGCCGAACCAGCAGTCCTCGAACATGCCGCGCGGCCGGGTGTCCGGCTCGAGGTCGGGCGGCTCGATGCGGTGGCGGAACGCCACGCGATCGTGCGCCGAGGCGATGCCTGCGCCATGGTCGTCCCCCGGATGCTGCGCGCGTGCCGTGAGCAGCTTGTCGTGATAGCCCTCCTCGTAGTGCCGCAGCGTGTCGCCGAAATTATGGGCGAGGCCGTAGTGCGAGAGCTCGACGACGCAGGCGTCGCCGTCGGCCTGGACCACCGCCTGCAGGGGTCCGCTGCGCAGGAACACTTCGACATGGCCGTCATGGTCCATGTCGGCGTGATCGAGCGCGGCGCGCGGCGCGATGCGGTCGAGGGCCGCTTCGAGCGCCAGCAGGTTGTTCCAGATGGCGCGGCGCAGGTGCGGCAGGTAGAGCCCGCCGAACAGGCCGTGCCAGTAGGCGTCGTTGGCCTGGGCGCGGTGCAGCTGCTCCTGCATCTCCGCCGTGCGCTGTTCCGCGGGCAGGGCGGCCAGCCGTGCCGACACTTCAAGCATGCGCTTGTGCATCCAGTTCGACTCGGGGTAGCGCATGAAGAAGTTGCGCCAGATGCCGCCGCGCAGGAACGGCTTGCGCGCCTCGTAGTGGCCGGCGTGCTTCTCCTGCTCGACCAGGCTGCGGTAGACGCGCGCCGCATGCGCCGGCAGCGTCCATTCGTTCATCTCGATGTAGGACGTGGTCGGCAGATAGACGATGCCGCGCGTCTTGTTGGCGCGCCGGAACTCGCCGTAGTGGCCGGTGCGGATCACCTTCGAGGCCAGCACGCCCTCGATGAAGCGCTGCAGCCAGCCCTGGACGTAGACCCAGTTGTAGGTCTCCGGCCAGATGCCGAACTTCTCGATGTCGTCGAAGTAGATGGCCGCCTTGTGGCCCGAGTGCGCCTGGTGCTCGAGCCAGGCCACCACCTCGTGCGCCGGCGAGAACGGGAAGCGGTAGCGCGCCTGCTCGGAGATCGGGAAGAGGTCGAGCGTGCGGCCGTCTTCCTCGGTGGTGAAGAAGCCGTCGAGCCGCGCGGCCGGTTCGCCGGCGCAGAGGAAATGGTAGTCGTCGACCGCCACGTACTCGATGCCGCTCTCGGCGAGCGCGGTGACCACGGCGGATTCCCACACGCGCTCGGTCAGCCAGGCGCCGCGCGGACGCGCGCCGTAGCGCTGCTCGATCTTGTCGGACAGGGCGTTGATCTGGCTGACGCGGTCGCGATGCGGGATGGCGGCGAGCACCGGCTCGCAGTCGCCCGAGCCGAACCATTCGACCTGGCCGCGCCGGGTCATCGCAGCCAGGCGCGCCATGTCTTGCGGCCAGCGCCGCTCGAGCTCATCGAGCAGCCAGCCGGAGAAGTGCACGCTGAACTTGAACTCCGGATAGTTCTCCAGCGTCTGCAGGAACATGCGGTAGCAGCGCAGGTGCGCATCCTCGATGACCTCGGGGAAGTTGCCGACCGGCTGGTGCGCGTGGACGCCGAAGAGCAGGGTGATGGACTGGGTCATGTGGCCTCCTCGGTCATTGCGTCGCCCTCCGCATGGTGCCGTCGTGCGTGGCGCCGCTGCTGCCGGCGGAAATCGGGATGGCGAGGTCCTGCGGCGGCGTCAGCTTGAGCAGCCGGTACAGGTTGGCGAGGTTGTGGCGGTAGAGCTGGTCGAAGCTCGCCACCGCCGGCGCCGGGTTGTAGTCGCCGAACCACCAGAACCAGTCCGAGCTTTCGCACACGGCGAGCTGCGCCTGCGCGGCGGCCGTTTCGGCCTCGTCCAACCGCCCGCTGGCCATCACGATGTCGTAGCTGTGCTTGGCTTCGCACAGCAGGTCCCATGCGCGGTTCTTGTCGGCGTCGCCGATCCAGGTCGACAGCGTGCCGTAGACCCAGCTGCCGGCGGTCAGCCGTGGCAGGACTGCGGCGGGCGGCGGCGTCTCGCGGCCGACGATCTCGCCGTAGGTGGTGGTGCGGATGGAAGGATGCTGTTCGAGCAGCGCGTAGAGGTCGTCGAAGAAGTAGTAGGCGTTGTACGGGTAGTGCTCCCAGGCGTTCTCGCCGTCGAGCACGACGCCGACGATCGGCGTCTCGCCGGCCGGCGCCTGCGACATGATGAGTTCGAGCTGGCCGACGAAGTGGCGCGCGGCGTCGCGGCCGTGCCACTTCGCGTATTCGAAGCCGAGCAGGTCGGACAGGCGCTCGTCGCGGAAGAACAGCGTGAGGCCGGGCGCCTCCGGCACTCGCCACGGCCGGTAGGCGGCGCGCTCGGCGGCCAGCTTGGCGCTGTGGAGGCTGTTGCGCAGCACACCTTCGCCGCTGGCCAGCCAGCGGTTGCCGTGCTGGGCGAACAGCGACGCCAGCGCCGTCGACACGGCGCCTTCGGCCGGCCACATGCCGGTCGGCGGCGCGCCGAAGCGCTCGGCGTGGCTGGCCTTGGCGTTCTCGATGTGTGCCTCCAGGCGCGAGCGTCCGCCCGGATAGCCGATGGCGCGCGGCAGCGGCGCGTCCGGCTGGCTCTCCAGCGCCACGGCGAAGTCGAGCAGCAGCGGGCCGAGCGGATGGGTGTGCGGCGTGGCGGACAGTTCCACCTGGCCGCGCTCCATCAGTGCGCGGTAGCGCGGCACGATCCCCTTCAGCGTGTCGCATACCCACGCCATCAGTTGCTTGCGGTCCTCCAGCGTGTAGCCCTGGCCCTTGGTCATCAGGTCCGCCAGCAGCGGCTGGCGGCGCCGCTCGGTCTCGCCGGACCAGGCGAGGAAATACCAGGTGACGAGGTCCGCGAAGTAGGCGCCCGACAGGTAGGCCAGCGCGCCCTCGCCCTCCTTGGCGACCTGCCCGTGCAGCTTGTGGAGCCGCAGGTAGTGCGGGAAGGGCGACAGCATGGTGGTGTGGTTGCTGCGGAAGCAGGTGTCGAGCAGCAGGCGGCGGTCCGCGGGACCGATGCGGTCGAGGTCGGGATGCACCAGCAGGCGCAGCAGCGGGTCGCGGAAGTCGCCGCTGTCGATCTGGCGGCCGTAGTCGTCGATCTGGTCGAGCAGCACGGGGACGAAGTTCACCACGGCGCGGACCTTCGGGTGGCGCTCGAGGTGGGCGGCCATGTCGCAGTAGTCCTTCAGCGCATGCAGCATCACCCAGGGCAGGGCGAACTCCCCCGTGATGCGGTCGCGGTAATCCGGCTGGTGCATGTGCCAGAGAAAGACGAGATCGAGGCGCGGCGTGTTGGGCATGGCTTCAGCGGATGTGATGCACCTGTTGTCCGAGCATTTCGGGCGTGACGAGCGTTACGCCGCCCTCGGAGACGTAGAAGCGCTTGGCGTCCTCCTCGGCGTCGAAGCCGATCTCCATGCCGGGCGGGATGCGGCAGTACTTGTCGAGCACCACGCGGCGCAGCTTGGCGCCGCGTCCGATGTCGCAGCGGGGCAGCACCACCGAGTCCTCGATCACGGCGTGGCTGTGCGCCATGACGCGCGAGAACAGCAGCGAGCGCCGCACGGTGGCGCCGCTGATGACGTTGCCGCCGGACACCATCGAATCGATCGCCTGGCCGCGCCGGTCGTCGTCGTCGAACACGAACTTGGCCGGCGGCAGCTGCTCCTGGTAGGTCCAGATCGGCCATTCCTCGTCGTAGAGGTTGAGCTCCGGCGTCACCTTGGTCAGCTCCATGTTGGCCTCCCAGTAGGCGTCGATGGTCCCGACGTCGCGCCAGTACGGGATGGCGGAATCGTTCATGCCGACGCAGCTGTCGCCGAAGTTGTGCGCGTAGGCGCGGTAGTTCCTCACCGCGTGCGGGATGATGTTCTTGCCGAAGTCGTGGTCGGACTTCGGATCGTCGCGGTCGCGGCAGAGTTGCTCGAACAGGAAGCTCGCGTTGAAGATGTAGACGCCCATGCTGGCGAGCGAGCGATCGGGAAGACCGGGGATCGTCGGCGGCTCCTTGGGCTTTTCGACGAAATCGACGACCCGCCGCGCCTCGTCGACCTTCATGACGCCGAAGGCCGAAGCATCGCGGCTGGGCACGTCGAGGCAGGCGATGGTGACGTCGGCCTGCGTCTGCACGTGCTGCGCGAGCATGCGGCCGTAATCCATCTTATACACATGATCGCCCGACAACACCAGTACGTAGCGCGGCTTGTGGCGGCGGATGACGTCGAGATTCTGGAA
>DASVZD010000029.1:0-2758 GCA_036391815.1 Rhodocyclaceae bacterium | reverse complement strand
ATCGTCGGCGACATCAACATGACCACCGGCGAGATCCGCCGCATGGTGGCAGCGGCGAAGAACTACACCGCACTCGGCGCGGCGCCGTTCACCATCCTCGAGAAGATCGAGCTCGCCGACAACATCGTCGAGTTCACGGTGAACGCGCCGCTGATCGCCAAGACCGCCCGCGCCGGCCAGTTCGTGCGCGTGCTGCCGTGGGACAAGGGCGAGCTGATTCCGCTGACGCTGGCGGACTGGAACGAGAAGACGGGCACCATCACCATCGTGGTCCAGGCGATGGGCACCAGTTCGATCGCCATCAACAACATGAAGGTGGGCGACTCGTTCTCGGGCATCGCCGGCCCGCTCGGCCTGCCGAGCGAGCTGCATCGCTACGAGGGCAACAAGACGGTCGTGTTCACCGCCGGCGGCGTCGGCCTGCCGCCGGTGTATCCGATCATGCGCGAGCACCTGCGCATGGGCAACCACGTCACGCTGATCTCCGGCTTCCGCAACGCCGACCTGCTCTTCTGGACCAAGGAGGACGAGCGCGTCGGCAAGCTGCAGGCCGAGTTCCCCGAGCACCTCGCCGTCATCTACACCAGCAACGACGGCAGCTTCGGCATCAAGGGCTTCGTCACCACGCCGCTGGAAACGATGCTGCAGCAGATGCAGAAGGGCAAGGGCCGCGAGATCGGCGAAGTCGTCACCATCGGCCCGCCGCTGATGATGCGCGCCGTGAGCGATCTGACGCGCGGCTATGGCGTCAAGACGGTGGCGAGCCTCAACTCGATCATGGTCGACGCCACGGGGATGTGCGGCGCCTGCATGGTGCCGGTCAACGTCGAAGGCAAGCTGGTGCGCAAGCACGCCTGCGTCGACGGTCCCGAGATCGACGCCCATGCCATCGACTGGGACAAGTTCCTGCCCCGCTTCAACCTGTTCAAACCGCAAGAGAAGGCCGCGATGGTCAAGCACGGCTTCGCCTGACTGGGCGCAGCACGGCTGCGGGCGCGGAAACGGCAAAACCGTTTTCGCGTCCGCTCTTGCTTTTGGGTGATCGTTGATTCGGAGCGCGATGGGGCCGCCACGGCACCCCGCCGGCCCGCGCACCGTTCGGAAGGAGGAACGAAACTAAACGATATCCAGATTCTGGATCGCCGAGCTCGAATCCTTGTCCTTGGCTTCCTTGCCATGCAGCTTGATCTGCAGGCGGACTTCGTTCATGGAGTCGGCAAAACGCAAGGCGTCCTCGTACGAAATCCTGCCGGCCTCGTAGAGGTCGAACAGCGCCTGGTCGAAGGTGACCATGCCGAGTTCGCGCGACTTCTTCATGATCTCCTTGATGCCGTGGATCTCGGCCTTGCCGATCAGGTCGGCGATCAGCGGGGAGTTCAGCAGGATCTCGATGGCCGCGGCGCGCCCCTTGCCTTCCTTGAGCGGGATCAGGCGCTGCGACACCACCGCCTTGAGGTTCAGCGACAGGTCCATCAGCAGCTGCGGCCGGCGCTCCTCGGGGAAGAAGTTGATGATGCGGTCCATCGCCTGGTTGGAGTTGTTGGCGTGCAGCGTGCCCATCGCCAGGTGGCCCGTCTCGGCGAAGGCGATGGCGTGCTCCATGACTTCCTTGTCGCGGATCTCGCCGATCAGGATGACGTCGGGCGCCTGGCGCAGCGTGTTCTTCAGCGCCGCCTCCCAGGACTCGGTGTCGACGCCGACTTCGCGCTGCGTGACGACGCAGTTGATGTGCTCATGCACGTACTCGACCGGGTCCTCGATGGTGATGATGTGGCCGTAGGAGTTCTTGTTGCGGTAGCCGATCATCGCCGCCATGGAGGTCGACTTGCCGGAGCCGGTGCCGCCGACGAACAGCACCAGGCCGCGCTTGGTCATCGCCACGTCCTTCAGCACGGGCGGCAGCTTGAGGTCGTCGAAATCGGGGATGGTGGTGTTGATGGTCCGCAGCACCATGCCGGCGCGGCCCTGCTGCATGAAGGCGTTGACGCGGAAGCGGCCGATCCCCGCCGGGCTGATGGCGAAGTTGCACTCCTTGGTCGCCTCGAACTCCGCCGCCTGCTTGTCGTTCATCACCGCGCGGCACAGCTCGATGGTGTGCTGCGCCGTCAGCGCCTGCTGCGTCACCGGCGTCATCTTGCTGTCGATCTTGATCGCCGGCGGGAAGCCCGCCGTGATGAAGAGGTCCGAGCCCTTCTTCTGCAGCATCATCTGCAGAAGCTGGTGCATGAACTTTACGCCTTCGTCGCGTTCCATGGTTCGACTACCCCGGGAAGTTGTCTTTGTTTGCGGCCTTGCTTCTGGCCTCGGCAGGGGACACGATGCCGCGCTTCACCAGGTCCTGCAGGTTCTGGTCGAGCGTCTGCATGCCGAACTGCTGGCCGGTCTGGATCGCGGAGTACATCTGGGCGATCTTGTTCTCGCGGATCAGGTTGCGGATGGCGGGGGTGCCGATCATGATCTCGTGCGCGGCGACGCGGCCCGAGCCGTCCTTGGTCTTGAGCAGCGTCTGCGAGATCACCGCGCGCAGCGATTCGGACAGCATCGCGCGCACCATTTCCTTCTCGGCCGCCGGGAACACGTCGACGATACGGTCGACCGTCTTGGCCGCCGAGCTGGTGTGCAGCGTGCCGAACACCAGGTGGCCGGTTTCCGCGGCGGACAGCGCCAGGCCGATGGTCTCGAGGTCGCGCATTTCGCCGACCAGGATCACGTCCGGGTCTTCGCGCAATGCCGAACGCAGGGCGTTGTTGAACGACAG
>DASVZD010000028.1:0-2996 GCA_036391815.1 Rhodocyclaceae bacterium | reverse complement strand
AAGGAGCTGCGCTTCTGGAAGGACTACGACATCATCCTCAAGGGCTTCATCGACTTCTACCGCACCTTCTTCAGCCAGGTCAGCACGCGCAACGCCCCGATGCCGGACAACATCTACTTCCCCGAGCTGGTCGAGGAGAAGCTGCTGTTCAACAACGATTTCCTGATGACCGCCAAGATGGTGCGCGACCGCTGCATCAAGGACGCCAAGTACGCCAACGCCATCCGCTGGCAGCCGGCCTTCAAGCAGCTGATCTACCGCAACGACGAGGGCCGCCTGATCGTCACCATCAGCCAGAACTCGATCGGCAACGCCATCACCGAACTGCTTGGCGTGGTGGTCGATCGCAAGCCCGATGCCGACGCCTACGGGCGCGCCGAGCCCGCGCTCATCGAGAAGCTGCTGGAAGTGCGGCGGCGGCTGGTGGAAGCGGACCTCGGCGAACCGATCGCAACGCCGTCCTGGGACGCGAACTAGGGCCTACGGGTTGCGGTACAGCACGGTTCCGCAATGATCGCAGACGAAGGTGCGCCTGCCGTCCTGTTCGCTCGCCAGCCCCTTCTCGCGGATGCTTGCGGAACTGCAGTTCGCGCACTTGACGCCGTCGTCCGTGCTGCAGTCGGGATGCTGTGCCACGTAGTCCGGAAGCGTCGGCGTCGATGCCCATAACCGGCGCGCCTTCCTGCCGTCGGCCAGCTGCAGGTACACCACCACCAGCGTTGCACCGACAAACGCCAGACCAACCATCACGCCAGGATTCATTGCGGCCTCATGCCCGAAGGACCGGACCATTCTATGGGGTTTGACGCGCGAAACCCGGACGCTGCGCCGGGAAAATTCTGACGTTCGCCTGACTCGCGCCTGCAAGCCGGAACGCCTCGCCGACTATTCGCTCTCGGCGATGCGCGCGAGTCCTTCGAGCACCAGGTTCGGCACGCTGCGATGGGGCAGCGGCAGCAGCGGCGCGAGCGCATCCGCCGCGCCGCCGGACAGCAGGCAGAGCGCGTCCGCCGGCAACCGCCGGAACATCCGTTCCACCGCGCCGGCCGTGGCGTTCAGGCAGCCGCTGGCGATCGCGTCGTCGGTATTGCGCGGCAACTCGCGGAATTCGCCCTGCGCCCGCGGCAGGCCCGCGGTGTTGCGCGCGAGCGCATCGCGCATGAGCGCGAGACCCGGAAGGATCAGGCCGCCCTGGAATACGCCCGTCTCGTCGAGCACGTCGATGGTCGTCGCGGTGCCGGCGTTGACCACCACGCAGGGCCCCGCGTGCAGGCCGCGCGCGCCGATCAGCGCTGCCCAGCGGTCGGCGCCGAGCTGGGCCGGGTTGTCGTAGCGGTTCGTCACGCCGCAGCGCGAGGGCTCGGCGCGCACCCACAGCAGGGGAATGCGCAGCCGCGCGGCGAGCGCCTGGATTTCCTTTTCGGCTGCCGCGCCCGCGACGTTGCAGGCGGCGATGCGCGCCGGCACATCGGGCAGCGCGTCGCCGAGCCGCGGCGCCTCGCCCGTCGGCAGCGCGTCGACGGCCAGCCAGCGGCCCGGCTCGCGCAGCGCCCACTTGAGGCGCGTGTTGCCGCAGTCGATGCAGAGCAGCGTCATGTGCGCAGCGAGACGTCGCCCGAAAGGATGCGCTGCACGCACACCGACGTCTCGAGCAGCAGCGCGCCGTCGACGTCGACGCCGATGCAGCGCCCCGCCAGCGGCGGCGAAAATTCGGAGAGGATCTGCACCGGCCGGTCGACGTGCGCGCAGCGCGCCAGCCAGCGCTCGCGCAGGGCGAAGAAGCCATCGGCCGCGAATTCGCCCAGCACGCCATGGAGGCTCTCGAGCAGGCGCGCGAGCAGTTCCTCGCGGGCCATGTCGACCTCGAGCGCCGCGGCCAGGCCCTTCACGTCGTCGGGCATGCCGGCGGGCAGGCGCAGGTTGATGCCGATGCCGATCACCGCGGCGTGCGGCGCTCCCGGCACCAGCTCCACCAGGACGCCCGCCAGCTTGCGGCCGCCGCGCAGCACGTCGTTCGGCCACTTCAGCGCGATGTCCGCGACGCCGGCGCGGCCGAGCGCCTCGGCGAGCGCCACCCCGACCGCCAGCGACAGGCCGTAGGGCACGGTGCCCGGCGCAAAGCGCCACAGCAGCGAGAAGGTGAGGCTGGCACCCGGCTCGGCGAACCAGGCGCGGCCCATGCGGCCGCGTCCTGCCGTCTGGCATTCGGCAACGACCACGGTGCCGGAAGGGGCGCCGGCCTCGGCACGGCGCGTCAGTTCGCTGTTGGTGGACTCGCAGGTCGGCAGCACGTCGACGTCGAAGCGCACGGCGAGCGGGCCGAGCGCGGCGGCGATGGCGGCTGTCGAGAGGCTGGAATCCGGCGCGGACATGCTCCGGATTATGGCAGGTTACTGCGGCTCTTCGAGGCCGAGCTCCTGGATCTTGCGCGTGATGGTGTTGCGGCCGATGCCGAGCAGCTGCGCGGCCTCGATGCGGCGGCCGCCGGTGGCGGCGAGCGCGCGCCGGATCAGGGTGCGCTCGAAGTCGCGCGACATGCGATCGTAGACCTCGCCCGGATGCGCGGCCAGCAGGCCGTCCGCCTCGGAGGCCAGCGAATGCAGCCAGTCGAAGGAGCCCGGCTTCTGCGGCTCCTCGCGCAGCTCGGTCGGCAGGTCGGCCACCTCGATGACCTGGCCCGGCGCCATCACGGTCAGCCAGTGGCAGAGGTTCTCCAGCTGGCGCACGTTGCCGGGAAACTCGAGGCCGGACAGGTAGCGCAGGGCGGCTTCCGAAAGCCGCTTGGGCTCGACGTTGAGGTCCTGGGCGCTCTTGGCCAGGAAGTGGCGCGTCAGCAGCGGCACGTCCTCGCGGCGTTCGCGCATCGGCGGCAGGCGCAGGCGGATCACGTTGAGGCGGTGGAACAGGTCCTCGCGGAACAGGCCCTGGCGCACGCGATCCTCGAGGTTCTGGTGGGTGGCGGCGATGACGCGCACGTTCGACTTGATCGGCTGGTG
>DASVZD010000027.1:0-11062 GCA_036391815.1 Rhodocyclaceae bacterium | reverse complement strand
CGAGCAAAACCTCGGCGGCGAAGGCCTGCGGCGCTCGGTCGTCATCGCGGCGCCGGCCGACGTCAGCCCGCTGATGCGCCTGCAGGGCGCCGCCTATGCCACCAGCGTGGCGGAACACTTCCGCGACGAAGGCAAGCAGGTGCTGCTCATCATGGATTCGCTCACCCGCTATGCCATGGCACAGCGGGAGATCGCGCTCGCCATCGGCGAGCCGCCGGTGACGCGCGGCTATCCGCCGTCGGTATTCGCGCGCCTGCCCCAGCTCGTCGAGCGCGCCGGCAATGGGCCGGTGGGCGGCGGCTCGATCACCGCCTTTTACACCGTCCTCACCGAAGGCGACGACCAGCAGGACCCGATCGCCGACTCGGCGCGCGCCATCCTCGACGGGCACTTCGTGCTGTCGCGCAGCCTGGCCGACGCCGGCCACTATCCCGCCATCGACATCGAGCAGTCGATTTCGCGGGCGCTGACGAACCTGGTCGAACCCGATCACCTCGAACTGATCCGCAGCTTCAAGCAGCTCTACACGCGCTACCAGCGCTCGCGCGACCTGCTCGCCGTCGGCGCCTACGCCAAGGGCTCGGACCCGCTGCTCGACCGCGCCATCGCCCTCTATCCGCTGCTCGAACGCTTCCTCCAGCAAAGCATCGACGAGCGCGCCGATTACGCGTCCAGCGTCGCCACCCTGCGTGCGATCTTTTCCGCCGGTGCGTAGAATCCTTCCTATAAAAGTAGTCTCCTCCTGAAGAAAAGGCTTTCATCGGCTCCGCCATGGCCCAGGAATTCCCCCTGCAAATCCTCCTCGACCTGTCGCAGCTTCAGCTCGACGAAGCGGCGCGCCGCCTGGGGCAGTTCATCGCCAGCCAGGAGGAGGCGACGCAGCGCCTCGACATGCTGCTCCAGTACCGCGAGGAATACCGCGACCGCTTCCTGGCCGCGTCCAAGGACGGCATCGGGCTGGACGCCTGGCGCAACTACCGGGCCTTCCTCGATCGCCTGGACAGCGCCGTGGCGCAGGCCACCGAACTGGTCGAGGCTTCCAAGCGGCGCACCTCCGCCGGCCAGGAGGAATGGCTGAAGAAGCGCGGCAAGGTCAACGCCTTCGATACCCTGGCGCAGCGCCACCAGGCCCGTCTCGACTACGCCGAGCAGCGCCAGGAACAGAAGGCGACCGACGAGCACGCCGCGACCCGGCACAAGAAGGCCCATTAGCCGGGCCCTGTTCCACCGAGGCGAATGGCATGCCTCTTGCGTTACGACGGGCATACGAACGTCGAGCAAAAGGATTTGCCATGCCCCAGTTGAACGTCGCACCGAGCCCGAGCCCGGTCGTCGCGCCTCCCGCAGCCGCCAACGCGGCGTCGCCGGACGCGGCGGCAAGCGGCAGCCCGGCCGACGGCGCCCCGGCCCAGCCCTTCGCCGCGGTGCTCCAGCATCAGGTCAACCAGCAGTCGTCCTCCAAGCAGTCCGCCGACAAGTCCGGCGCGCCCGCAACGGCCAAGACCGGCGCGGGCGACAAGGCTCCCGAGCTTGCGGCCGATGCGCCTCCGCCCGACGCCCTGGCCGCCATTGCCCAGATGCTGGCGGGCATCACCGCGCCGTCCACTGCCGCCCAGGCGCCGCAGCAAGGCGCCGATCCCGGCGCCGGCAAGGCCAGGAAGGCGGCTGCCGACGAAGGCACCGGCCCCGTGGCCGTAGCCGCTCCGCTGGCCGCGGCCATCGTCGCTCCGCCCCCGGCGGCGCAGGACCAGGCCGCGCAGTCCGATGCGGCGTCCGCCGGCGATCCGATCGCCGCGGGACCGAGCGCAGCTGCGAAGCAGGCGGAAATTCTTGCCGCCGACCCACAGGGAACGGCAAGCGCCGCCGCCCCGGCAAAGGACGACAAGGACTTCGCCTCGCTGCTCGCCGCAGCCCCGCAGGCCGCGGCGGCCGAACAGAACGCCAAGGCGCATGCGCCGGCGGCCGCGCACGCCGAAGCGGCGGCGGTCCGCGTCGACACGCCGGTCGGTGCGCGCGGCTGGAGCAACGAGGTCGGCGAGAAGCTCACCTGGATGGTCAACAAGCACGAGACGCGCGCCGATCTCGTGCTGAATCCGCCGGAACTCGGCCGCATCGAGGTCTCGATCTCCGTCAAGGGCGACCAGGCCAGCGCGAGTTTCGTATCCGCCAATCCCGCCGTCCGCGACGCCATCGAAAACGCCGTGCCGCGGCTGCGCGAAGTGCTGCAGGATGCGGGCATCTCGCTGGGCCAGACGCAGGTGGGTGCCGAGTCGTTCCAGCAGCAACAGTCCGCCGCGAATCGCGAAAACGGGGATAATTCCTGGCGTGGCGGGAACGTCGGCGCCACCGATTCCGAGGCCGCCCCGGGCGGCATCCTGAACGGAGGCGCGTCGGCGGCGATCCGCCGCGGCAACGGCCTGGTCGACACGTTCGCCTGACCACGACGCATGACAAAAGATTGACGGGAGCAACAGATGGCGGAAAAGAAATCCGACGCAGATGAAGCCGGGGCCGGCGCGGCGAAGCCGAAGGGCAAGCTGCTGCTGTTCATCATCATCGGCGTGCTGGTGCTGGTGCTGGGCGCCGGCGGCGCCTTCTTCATGATGAAGAAGAAGGCGGTGAGCGAGGACGAGGACATGGCGGACGACGGCTCCGCCAAGACCGTGAAGAAGGCGCACAAGGAACATCCGGATGCGCCGCCGGTGTTCGTCAAGTTCGAGCCGTTCACGGTGAAGCTCCAGTCGGACCAGCAGCAGGAGTCCTATCTGCAGGCGACGACGGAGCTGCGCGTCATCGATGCGCCCACCGGCGAGCGCGTCAAGCAGTACACGCCGATGATCCGCCACAAGGTCCTGCTGCTGCTGTCGGGCAAGAAGCCGTCCGACCTGTCGACCCCGCAAGGCGTGCAGCGGCTGTCGAACGAGATCCGCGATGCAATCAACGTGATCCTCGACGGTCCAAAGAAGAAGCCGGGCAAGGGCGACGAAGCCGCGCCGGCCGAACCGAGCGACCGCGCCGATCCGGACGATTCCGTGCAGGCCGTGCTGTTCACCTCGTTCATCATCCAGTGACCACCGCACCGTCCTCCGCCGGGCAATTTGAATGAGCCAGGACTTTCTTTCCCAGGAAGAGGTCGACGCCCTGCTGAAGGGCGTCACCGGCGAGGCCGACGAGGAGCCGGTCCAGGAAGAGACCGGCGGCGTCAAGAGCTACGACCTCGGCCGCCAGGAGCGCATCGTCCGCGGCCGCATGCCGACGATGGAGCTCATCAACGAGCGCTTCGCGCGGCTGCTGCGCATCGGCCTGTTCAACTACATGCACCGCAGCACCGAGATCTCGGTGGGCCCGATCCGCGTCCAGAAGTACAGCGAGTTCATCCGCAACCTGGTGGTGCCGACCAACCTCAACCTGATCACCGTGAAGCCGCTGCGCGGCACCGGGCTGGTGGTGTTCGACCCGAACCTGGTGTTCCTGGTGGTCGACAACATGTTCGGCGGCGACGGCCGGTTCCACACCCGGGTCGAGGGCCGCGACTTCACGCCGACCGAGCAGCGCATCATCCAGGGCCTGCTGGGCGTCTTCTTCGCCGAGTACCAGAAGGCCTGGGAACCGGTCTACAAGATCGAATTCGAGTACGTGCGCTCGGAGATGAACACCCAGTTCGCCAACATCGCGACGCCTTCGGAGATCGTGGTGGCGGTCACCTTCACGGTGGAGCTGACCGGCAACTCGGCGGAAATGCACCTTTGCCTGCCGTACTCGATGGTGGAGCCCATCCGCGACATCCTGTACAGCACGATGCACAGCGAACAGGCGGGTTCCGACCGGCGCTGGACCAGCACGCTGGCCGGCCAGCTGCGCACGGCGGAAGTCGAATTGAAGGTCACGCTGGGCGAGACGCGGCTGACGCTCGGCGACATCGTCAGGATGAAGGTCGGCGACGTCGTGCCGATCACGATCGAGGACATGGTGCATGCGACCGCGGACGGCGTCCCGGTCATGGAATGCAAGTACGGCGTGCGCAACGGACAATACGCCATCAGGGTCGAACGCTTCCTGAAGCAGGAAGCGGAAGCATAGGAGCAGCGCCATGAGCGACGAAGAACACCAGATTTCCGAAGACGATTGGGCTGCCGCCTTGAACGAGCAGGCGGTCACCGACGCGGCGCCGGCCGCCGCGCCGGCGCCGGAAGCGCAACCCGCCAAGATCTTCGACGACCTTTCCGGCATGGCGCCCCCCAAGGCCGCGGCCTCGGGGGACTTCGACCTCATCATGGACATCCCGGTGCACCTCACGGTCGAGCTGGGACGCACCAAGATCTCGATCCGCAACCTGCTGCAGCTCGCCCACGGCTCGGTGGTCGAACTGGACGGCCTGGCCGGCGAGCCGATGGACGTGCTGGTCAACGGCACCCTGATCGCCCAGGGCGAAGTGGTGGTGGTCAACGACAAGTTCGGCATACGCCTGACCGACATCATCACGCCCCAGGAGCGCATGCGGAAGGTGCACCGCTAGCCTTATCGCCGAGCAGCCCGGCTTTTTCTCGCGTACTCCGGCGATCGCCGCCGGAGGCGCATTTATATTCTGGCGACACCTGAAGTTTGCCGTGTCGCCATGCGCGCTCCGACCTCCCTCCTGCTGCTGCTAGCGCCTGCCTCGAGTGCCTGGGCGCAGGCCGCCTTGCCGGATACCGGCAGCAGCATCCTCCAGATGCTGTTCGGGCTCGGCATCGTGCTGGCCATGCTGTTCGGCACCCTCTGGGTGCTGAAGCGCCTGTCGCTGCCGCGCGGTCCCGGTTCCGGACTGATGCGCGTGGTCGCCGGCATCCCGGTCGGTCCCCGCGAACGCGTGGTCCTGCTGGAGATCGGCTCCAGCTGGCTGGTGCTGGGCGTCGCCCAGGGCCAGGTCTCGACCCTGGCGGAAGTGCCGCGGCAGGAAATTCCCAAGGGCGCCGCGGCGACGGCGCCGCGCGACTTCGCCAGCTGGCTCAAGCAGATCACCGAACGCCGCCGTGGCCCGCATGCCTAGAGCCCGCCTCGCGGCGCCGCTGAAGCTGGCGGTCGCCCTGCTGCCCGCGCTGCTGCCTTGCGCGGCACTCGCCCAGGCGCTGCCGGCGATCACCAGCAGCCCGGCGCCCGGCGGCGGCACCCAGTGGTCGCTGTCGATCCAGACCCTGCTGCTGCTGACCGGCCTGACCTTCCTGCCGGCCATGCTGCTGATGATGACCAGCTTCACCCGCATCATCATCGTCTTCGGCCTGCTGCGCCAGGCGCTCGGCACCCAGACCTCGCCGCCGAACCAGGTGCTGGTCGGGCTGGCGCTGTTCCTCACCTTCTTCATCATGGCGCCGGTCGGCGAGAAGATCTACACGGACGCCTACGTCCCGCTGTCCGAAAACAAGATCAGCTTCCTCGACGCACTCGACCGCGGCGCCGTGCCGCTGCGCGCCTTCATGCTGCGTCAGACGCGCGACGCCGACCTCGCCACCTTCGTCAAGGTGGCGAACCAGCCGAAGCCCGAGTCGGCCGACAAGGTGCCGATGCGCGTGCTGATCCCCGCCTTCGTCACCTCCGAGCTGAAGACCGCCTTCCAGATCGGCTTCATCGTGTTCATCCCCTTCCTCATCATCGACATGATCGTCGCCTCCGTGCTGATGTCGATGGGCATGATGATGATGTCGCCGGTCATCGTCGCGCTGCCGTTCAAGATCATGCTGTTCGTGCTGGTCGACGGCTGGAACCTGATCATCGCGTCGCTGGTCCGCAGCTTCGGATAGCGCCACAAGGAGCCCCCATGACCCCCGCCACCGTCATCGACATCGGCCGCCAGGCCGTCGAAGTCATGCTCACCCTCTCGGCGCCGCTGTTCATCGCCGCGCTGGCCACCGGCCTGCTGGTCAGCATCTTCCAGGCCGCCACCTCGATCAACGAAGCCACGCTTTCGTTCGTGCCCAAGGTCGTCGTGATCTTCGGCGTGCTGATCATCGGCGGTCCCTGGATGATCACGCTGATGACCGACTACATGCGCCGGCTGTTCGAGGCCATCCCCAGCATGATCGGATGATTTCCGTCAGCTCGGCCCAGCTCGACGCCTGGCTGGCCATGCTGATGTTCCCGCTGGCCCGCGTGCTGGCGCTCATCTCGATCGCGCCGGTGTTCAGCAACATCTCCGTGCCGGAGCGGATCAAGCTGGCCGCGGGCCTGGTCATCACGCTCGCCATCATTCCCGCGCTGCCGCCGATGCCGGCGATCCCGGCGGGCTCGTGGCTGGGGCTGGCCATCCTGATGGAGCAGGTGACGATCGGCCTGCTGATCGGCTTCGCGCTGCGCATCGCCTTCGCCGCGGTGGACGTCGCCGGCCAGCTGATCGGCCTGCAGATGGGGCTCTCGTTCGCGGTGTTCTACGATCCCACCAGCGCCTCGCAGGCGCCGGTGGTGAGCGAGTTCCTCGCCCTGCTGGCGACCCTGATCTACCTGGCGCTCAATGGCCACCTGCTGATGCTGTCGCTGCTGGCGCAGAGCTTCACGCTGCTGCCGGTGACGGCGGTGCCGTTCTTTGCCGCCAAGAGCTTCACCACGGTGCTGGCGTGGTCCGGCACCATGTTCGCCGCCGGGGTGCTGCTGGCGCTGCCGCTGATCGCGGCGCTGCTGATCGCCAACATCGCCATGGGCGTGCTGTCGCGCGTGGCGCCCCAGCTCAACCTGTTCGCCATCGGCTTCCCGGTGACCATCGTCGCCGGCTTCGCCGTCATCACCATCTCGCTGCCCTATTTCGCGGCCGCCCTGGAACGCCTGTTCGACCAGGGCTTCATGGCGATGACCGCGATCATGAAGGTCGCCGGCGGCTAGCCTTCGTCAGCCTTGGTGAGGCGAACGACGCCCTCGGCGACGCGCTGGGAGCCGAGCACCGAGGAATCCATGCCCTCCGTGTACTCCAGCACCTGGTAGCCGTCGAAGCCGTGTTCGCGCGCCAGCTCCCTGGCGCGGCGATGGAACACCACGCGCGCCTCGCCGGCGCCGCCGGCATAGAAGCGCTTCATGTGGAGCGACAGGTGGTACTGCTCCTGCGGGAACTGCGCCTGCTCGATGTCCCAGTTGGGGGCGAGCGGATCGAGGATCAGGTAGGCGGCGCCGGCATAGGCGCCCCAGAACACCACCTTCTCCAGCGCGATGGAAAGCGACGGCGACGGCGTGACCGTCCGGTTCGGGACGATGTTGTTCGCCTGCTGCGAGATCAACGTGCATCCCGCCAGCGCTCCGGCGGCAACCAGCGGCAGCAGCCTGGATCTCATGGTTGCCGCCCCCTCCTACAGGTAGTTGAACAGCCCAAGCTGCGTCACCTTCATGTACGACTTCTGCGCCGCGTCCAGGTTGGTCTGGTTCTGCTGCAGGTCGCTGATGGTCTTCGCGAAGTCGACGTCCTGCAGGTTGGACAGCGTCTGCTGGTAGCGCACGTCGACGTCCTGGTTGACGCTGGAGAGCGAGTCGATCTCGTTCAGGCGGGCGCCGATGCCGGCGCGCACGCGCAGCACGTTGTCGTAGGACTGGTCGATGTTGGTCAGCGCCTGGCTGATCTTGTTGGCCAGGGCGGTCGAGCTTTGCGTCACCGTACCGGTCGCCATGGCGCCGAACACCACCGCCGGGTTGAGCGGCGTCGCGGGCACCGGCGTGGTCACCACCGTGCCGCCGGTATTCAGGGCGATTCCCGCGCTGGTGCTGCCGTTGGACGGCGCGCTCAGCACGATGTTGCCGTTCACCACGGAGGCGGTGGCGGCACTGGTCCCGAACGCCGACACGATGGCGGTGTTCATCGCGGTCGCCAGGGTGACCGGCGTGTACGCAGCGGCCGGGATCGTGATCTGCTTCGACGCGCCGTTCACCGTCAGGTCGAAGGTGCCGCCGCCGTTCGCCGTGCCGGCGTTGTACGGCATGCTGAGCGTGCTGTAGCTCTGGCCCTCCAGCGCCCCGATCAGGTTCGCGATGGTCTTGAAGACGCTCTGCGTGGTGCTCGGCGCGATGCTGAAGCTGTCGCCGGTGGCCGGCTGGCCGGTCACGGTGACGCTGGCGCCGAGATCGAATGCCGGACCGGGATCCCCGGGCTGCTTGCTCAGCGGGATGGCGTTGGCGTCGTGGTAGCTGCGCAACCCGGCAGCCGAGAGATTTGGCACCGGCGGCGGGCCGAGCGACGTGGAACCCGGAACCACGGGCGGATTTCCCGTCAGCAGCGAATTCCCGGTGGTCGTGTCGACGAGGTCGTAATAGGTGGTGCCCGGGGTGCCGACGATGCCGTTGCTGTCCACCCAGAAGTTGATCGAGTAGTTCTTGTTGGGCAAGGCGTCCCAGGTGGCGGAATTGAGGACGCTGCCGGCGTCGATGACCGCCGTTCCCGAGTTCGTCGTGTTGTAGTCGGTGACGAAGCTGCCGTTGCCGTTGGCGATCTGCCGGAACACGCCGTTGCCGGCGTCGCTGACCTGCAGGAAGCGCGTGGCCGACACCTGCAGGTTGCGCTGCCCGCTGTCGCCCGAATAGGTGACTTCGTTGCCCGGTGCCGCCAGCAGGGCATCGACGTTGCCGCCGAACGGCTTCGTCCCGCCCATGTTGCCCGAGAAGATGAAGTCGCCGTTGCTGTCGGTGGTGTTGGCGATGCCCATCAGTTCCTCGAAGCGCGAGCGCAGCTCCGCCGAGATGCTCTTCAGGTCGTTGGACGACAACGCCCCGTCGCCGCCCTGCACGGCGAGCTGGCGCACGCGCGTCAGCAGGTCGCCGAGGGAGGACATCTGCGATTCCTCGAGGTTCAGCGCGTCCTTGGCATTGCCCTGGTTGGTGCCGAACTGGGTGTTGATGTCCTTCGCCTCGGTCACCACGAGGGCACGCGCGGCCGCCACCGGATCGTCGGCCGGCGTGACGACGCGGCGGCCGGTCGACAGCATCTGCTCGTTGTGCAGGAGCGTCGTCATCTGGTCGTTGATCGACTTGATGCCGAGGTCGTAGATCATCGAACTGCTGATGCGCATTTTCCTTCTCCTTAACCGATCGCCGACAGGAAGGTGTCGAACAGCTTGCTGCCGACGTCGATCATCTTCGCCGAAGCCTGGTAAGCCTGCTGGTAGCGGATCAGGTTCGCCGCTTCTTCGTCCAGGTTGACGCCCGAGAGCTGCTGGACCGCGGCGTTGGCCTGGTCGGCCAGCGCCTGCTGGGCCTTGCCCGTGACCGTCACCTCGCGGGTCTTGTTGCCGATCTGGCTGACGATCTGGGCATAGGCTTCCTCGTAGGTCGCCGAGTTGCCCCCCATCAGGCGCGTGGTCTGGAGCGCGCCCAGCGCCTGGGCGTTGCGGTTGTCGGACACGCCGCTGGAGTTCTGCTCGAGATACACCTTGTCGCCGTTCTGCGGCACGCCCGAGAGCGTGAAGCGGATGCCGTTGATGTCGATGACGTTCTGCTGTCCCGGGGTAAAGGCGCTGGCCGGGATGACGTCGGTCCATTTGGCCGAGGCAGGCACCGAGGTCACGCTCCAGGTGTTCGGTCCCGGCGGCGAGCCGGCGGCCGGTCCGTTGAACGTCAGGGTCACGGTGCCCGGCAGCGGAATGGAACTGGGGTCGAGGGTCACCATGCTTCCGGCATCGATGGTAGCCGAGCCGGTGTTGCCCGGATCGACGCTGGTGCGGAACGGAGCGCCGGCCGCGATCGCCGTGGGATCCGAAATGTTGACCGTGATGTCGCGGGCGGCCTCGCGCGTCGGCTGCAGCATCCAGTTGTCGCCGACCCGCGGCGTGCCCGCCATCTGCACGGTGACGCCTTCGAAGGTGATGCTGGTGGCCGGCGTCCCGTTGTTCGTGTATGGAATCACGGTATTGTCCGACAGGCGCGTCACGACATAGCCGCTGCTCGTGTAGTCGATCCGGTAGTCGCTGGCGCTGAGCGCCCCGTTGCCGGCCTGGGTCGATGCGAGCGCGCCGGTGCTGGCGGCCGCGCTGTTCGTCGAGTCGGCAACGATGCGCGTCGCCACCGGGTTGCCGGGCTTGACGGTGAACGCGTCGTTCAAGGTCGGCGCGCCCGTGCCGGCGGGAATGCTGATGGTCACGCCGTCGACGACGACGCTGCTTCCCGGCGCCGGGGACAGGGTCGCCACGGCGGCGGCCGGAGGAATCGTGCTGGTCGACGCGCCGGCCATCGGCGGATTGTCGTTGAGCCGGTAGACCTGGTAGTTGGCGCCATCGAACACCACCCGGTAATCGCTCTGGATGACCTGTGCCGACAAGGCGGCGTTGCCCGTGTTGCTCTTGTTCGCATACAGGTTCATGTATGCGGGCATGCCGTTGGAAACGTTGCTGGGGAAGGTGAACAGGTCGCCCCCGAGGGTTCCGTTGAGGTCCTGGCCGAGCGCATGCTGCTGGTTGAAGGTCTGCGCCAGGTTGATGGCGATGCGGCCCAGCTCGTTCTGGGCGGAATCGAGGGACTGGGTCCTGAAGTCCATCAGCCCGCCCAGCGTGCCGCCGGTCAGCAGGCTTTGCTGGAGTTCGATGACGTTGCCGTTGATCGCCTGCAGCCCGACCACGGTCTCCTGCGGATCGCTGGAGGACGGTTGGGCCACCAGCGAGTAGGCGGCGGTGCCCATCACCACCGGCTGGCCGTTGCCGATGAACACGCTGATGGTGCCGTCCGTCTGCGTCGCCGTGGTGACGCGGACTTCCTTGTTGAGGTCCTGCAGCAATTGGTCGCGCTGGTCGAGCAGGTCGTTGGGCTGCTGGTTCGAGTTGCCGTTGCTGGCCAGGATGATCTGCTGGTTCACCTGGGCGATCTGCGCGGTATACGAGTTGATCAGGCTGACTTCGCTGGTGATCTGCTCGTTCACGCCCTGCCGCTGTTCGTCGAGGCTCTGGTTGACCGACTGGAAGCGGCCCGCCAGCGCCTGCGCCGACGACAGCAGGGACTGCCGCGCCGGGATGGAGCTCGGGTTGGCTGCCACGTCCTGCACGCCCTTGAAGAAATCGGAAAGCGCGGGGCTGAGGCCGGCGCTCGAATCCGCCAGCATGTTGTCGATCTGCTGAACCTGGGCCAGGTA
>DASVZD010000026.1:0-1640 GCA_036391815.1 Rhodocyclaceae bacterium | reverse complement strand
CCGGCGCGCATGATCGATCCCGCGCGCGAAGAGCTGGCGCGTCGCCTGACCGACCTGCTGGCCCGCGAGCGTTTGTCGAATGGCGGCAGCGTGGAGGCGTATTCGACCCCACGCCGGCTGGCCGTGCTGGCACGCGACATTCACCCGGCGCAGGCTGACGTAGAAGAGCAGATGATGGGGCCGGCCGCTACCGTAGCGGCCGAGAACCCCAAGGCAGTAGACGCGTTTGCGAAAAAGGCCGGCGTTCTGGTAGATCAGCTTGCGCGCGTGAAGACGCCCAAGGGCGAATATCTTTCGGCGACGGTGGTGAAGAAGGGACGTTCGGCGGCGGAGATCCTGGCCGAGGCGCTGCCCAAGGAAATTGCCGGCCTCTATTGGCCGAAGAACATGTATTGGGCAGTGAAGACGGAGCGCTTCGTGCGTCCGGTGCGCTGGCTGGTGGCGCTGCTCGACGGCGAGGTGGTCCCGGTGCAGGTGTACGGCATCGGCGCGGGCGCGAGCACGCGCGGGCATCGCCTGCTGGCAAGCGACAACGTCCCGATTGCCCGGGCAGAGCAGTATTCCGAGGCACTGGCAGCTGGCAAGGTGCTGCCGCAGGCCGAGCGCGAGCACGTGATTCGCAAGGCCCTGGACGCAGCCGCCCGTAAAGCGGCCGCCCGCTGGCGCGAGGACAAGGAACTGCTGGACACGGTCGTGAACCTGACCGAATTTCCCTCCGTAATCTTAGGCAGCTTCGAGCATGAGTTCCTGTCGTTGCCGGAAGAAGTGCTGGTCACGGTGATGCGCGATCACCAGAAGTACTTCGCGCTGGAGGACTCCAGCGGCAAGTTAATGCCGCACTTCCTGGCGGTGCTGAATACCGATAGCGATCCCGAAGGGTTGATCCGCCACGGCAACGAGCGCGTGCTGCGGGCCCGCTTCCGCGATGCGCGCTTCTTCTGGGACACCGACCAGAAGACGCCGCTCACCCAACGGGTCGAAATGCTGCGCAGCGTGACCTTCCAGAAGGACCTGGGCAGCTACTACGCCAAGGCGGAGCGCGTCATTGCTCTGGTCGAGCGGGCGAACTGCCTGTCGAAGCTGGGCTTTGACTTCAACTCCGACGCTGCCGTTCAGGCAGCGCGCCTCGCCAAGACCGATCTCACAACCGAGCTGGTCAAGGAGTTTACCGAGCTGCAGGGTATCGTGGGGGGCCTATACGCCAAAGCGCAAGGGCTCGATGAGGCGGTCAGTAAGGCAATTTACGATCAGTACAAGCCGGAGTCGATGGACGACTCGGTGCCGCGTACCATCGAGGGCGCAATACTTTCTATAACCGATAAGGCTGACACCATCGCGGGAATGTTTGCTCTGGGCTTGCAGCCTACAGGATCAAAAGACCCCTTTGCTCTGCGGCGGCAGGCGAACGGCATCGTGAAGATCATCGCCGAGCACCGGCTGCCGGTAATCCTGTCTGCGTTGTTGGGCGATGCTCTGCGCGGGTACACGGGCAGCGAAGCGGAAGCGAAATTCGCGAAGGGTTTTGATGTCAGCGGTGCGCTGACAGCGTTCTTCCGCGAGCGCCTGGAGTTCTACCTGCGCGACGGTCTGGGCTATGCCTATGACTTGGTCAACGCTGTGCTTGTTGCTGGCGCTGATGA
>DASVZD010000025.1:0-3251 GCA_036391815.1 Rhodocyclaceae bacterium | reverse complement strand
GGCAGGTTGGACAGGCCGTCGTAGTAGGCGAGCTCCTGGATGCGGCTGTCCGCCTGGCGCACCGCGCTGCGCGCCGCCGCGTTCTTCAGCTCGCGCTCGATCACCGGCATCAGGCGGGCATAGTTGCCCTTCTCGATGTAGTCCTGCACGCCGTCGTGCATCGCCGACACCGCCTGCTGGTCGCTGATCTGGCCGGAATAGATGACGAACGGGATGTCCTTGCCGCTCTGCTTGACGATCTGCAGGGCGGCGAAGGAGTCGAAGCCCGGCATGTTGTGGTCGCAGATGATGATGTCCCAGTCGCGCTCGGCCAGCGCCGCGCCCAGGTCGACCGCGGTGTCGACGCGCACCCAGTCGAGCCGCGCACCCCGCGCGTTGAGTTCCGAGTAGAGCAGGAAGGCCTCGTCCTCCGAGTCCTCGACGATCAGCATGCGGATCGGCTGGTCGCGCATCATGCCGGGATGCCTCCGCGGCTGCCGCGCTGGACGGACGCCACCCGGTTGCGGCCGCGCTGCTTGGCCAGGTAGAGGCCCTGGTCGGCGCACTTGATCAGCGCGTCGGCATTCTCCATCGCCGGCTCGCGCACCGCCAGCCCGATGCTGACGCTGCGGCTGGCCGCCTGGCCGCCGGGCACCGGCAGCGCCTCGACCGCCTTGCGCATGCGCTCGGCGCAGACGGCCGCGGCGGCAAGGTCGGTATCGGGGCAGAGCACCAGGAATTCGTCGCCGCCCATGCGCGCGATCACGTCCTGGGCGCGCAGGCCGCTCTTGAGCGCCGCCGCGATCTGCTTGAGCGCCATGTCCCCGCTGTCGTGGCCGTGGTCGTCGTTGATGCGCTTGAAGGAATCGACGTCGACGACCATGCAGCTCAACGGCCGCTTGTTGCGGCTGCACGCGGCCCATTCCTGCTCGAGGCGCTCGATGGCGTAGCGCCGGTTGGGGCAGCCGGTGAGCGCGTCGGTCAGCGCCACTTCCTGCAGGCGGCGGTTGGTGATGGCGAGTTCCGCGGCGAAGTGCCGGATCTCCTCGCGGTCACGCTCGATCTCCTGCTGCAGCATGATCACGCGCTGGCCGGCACGCAGGCGCGCCGCCAGCAGGCGCGGCTTCAGCGGCTTCGACATGAAGTCGTCGACGCCCGCCTCGAAGGCCTCGACCAGCTTGTCGTCCTCCTCGAGGCCGGTCAGGATCAGGATGTAGATGCCGCGCCCGACCTTGGTCTGGCGCATCGAGCGCGTCAGCTCGATGCCGTCCATGGTCGGCATCAGCCAATCCACGATCATGATCTGCGGCTGGATCTCCAGCGCCATCTCGAACGCCTGCTTGCCGTCGACCGCCTCGAACACCTCGTGCCCGGCCCCCTTGAGCATCGCCCGCAGCAGCGCGCGCATGCTGGCGTCGTCGTCGACCACCAGCACGCGCAGGCGGCTGGCCTCGGAAGCCGGCGCCGGAATGTCGCCGCCGAACTGGGGAGCCGGCGAGGGCTTGGCAAGGTCGGCAAACGGCGGCACGTCGGCGGTGCGCACGTCGAGCATGACGCCCCATTCGCGCCACTCGCGCACCACCTGGTCGCACAGCGCATTCAGCGTGTCCGCCGCGATCGAGACCCGGCTGCCGAGCAGCAGCAGCTGGGGCATCATGCCGCGGCGCTTGTCGTCCGCGGCCAGGCAGATGTCCGCGATGTGGTCGGCCAGCACCAGCGACCACAGCATCGCGTACTGGCGCGAGCCCTCGGGGAAGCTGGCGCCTTCCGGCCGCTGGTGATGGAACACGGGTTCGACGAACACCTTCGGCAAGCCCCAGTCGAGCAGCATCGCCGCCGACAGGGCGTCGTGGCTCATGACGAAGGCAGCCTGCTCCAGGTCGAGCAGCGGCTTGTCGGGGGAATCGCGGTGCTGCGCCAGCACGCGCGAGTAGTCGTCGGGGAAGATGGTCGCCAGCGCGAGCTCCCCGATGTGCGCCAGCAGGCCGACGCTGAACGCCTCCTCGGGCGGCGCCGCGTGGGTGTGCGGCACCAGCGCCTGGATGGCCACGGCCAGGGCCAGCGAGCGCGACCAGAAGCGGCCGTAGTCGAAATTGCGGCAGCTGCCGCTGGAGAAGTTCGAGAGCAGCGAGAAGCCCAGCGCCATCGAGCGCACCGCCGGAATGCCCAGCACCATCAAGGCATCCTGGATCGAGGCGATCGGCCGCCCGCCCGAGGCGCGCACGCTGTTGGCGGCCTTGATCAGGCGCCCGACGAAGGCGGGGTCCGATTTCACCGCGTGCGCCAGGTCGGCCAGCGGCGTGTCGTCGCGCTGGGTCAGCCGGATGATCGCCAGCGCGGCGCCCTTCGGGGACGGCAGGTCCCCGGTGGCCTTCAATTGATCGAACTGGGCGAGATCGATGGTTTCCATTCCGGCAGCCAGATTTTTGAGCCCGAAGCTTATCCCATCTGGCGGCCCAAGGGTATTGGGCGGCGGACGGGTCACGGCGGCGCGGGCGCCCGCGCTAGAATCCGCCGGACATGGATCCGGCCATCAACTTCTGCAGCGCCTGCGGCGCGCCGGTGGTTCTCAGGGTGCCTGCCGGCGACTCGCTGCCCCGGCATGTCTGCGAGAACTGCAATGCCATCCATTACAGCAACCCGAAGCTGGTGGTCGGGACCCTGCCCGTCTGGGAAGACAGCGTGCTGCTGTGCAAGCGGGCGATCGAGCCGCGCCACGGCAAGTGGACCCTGCCGGCCGGCTTCATGGAGAACCACGAGAGCATGGCGGCGGCGGCGGCCCGCGAGACGGTGGAGGAATCCGGCGCCCACATCGAGATGGGCGAGGTCTACACGCTGATCTCCGTGCCGCACATCAGCCAGGTGCATGTCATCTACCGCGCGCGCCTGCTCGATCTCGATTTCGCCCCCGGCGAGGAGACGCAGCAGGTCATGCTGTTCCGCGAGGCGGAGATTCCCTGGGACGAGATCGCCTTCCGCACCATCGCGCTCACCCTCCGGCACTACTTCGCCGACCGCCGCCGCGGCCAGTTCGGCGTGCATGCCGAGGAACTCGGGTCGGCGGGCGCCGCTACTCGCTAGAGACGTCGAACACCACCGGCAGGTCGACCGCGAAGGCGCGGCGGCGCAGCGGTTCGGGCACCGCCGCGCGCGGCGCCGCCCGGCGCATCATCTCCAGCGCGGCCTCGTCGAGCGCGCCCGAGCCGCTCGACCGCGCCAGCGCCACCTCCTGGGGCTGGCCGCCGGCGCCCACCGCCACCCGCACCTCCACG
>DASVZD010000024.1:0-3674 GCA_036391815.1 Rhodocyclaceae bacterium | reverse complement strand
GATCATCACCATCCTGCTGGTGCTGTTCGGCCTGTCGACGCTGAAGATCCGCTGATGAAGCTCGACGGCATCCGCGTATTGGTCCTCGGCCTCGGCGAATCCGGGCTGGCGATGGCGAAATGGTGCGCGCGCCAGGGCGCGCGCGTGCGCGTCGCCGACACCCGCGCGGAGCCGCCGTTCAAGGCAGAACTGATGAAGGGCGCGCCGCAGGCCGAGTTCGTCTCCGGCGAGTTCGACAAGAAGCTGCTCGAGGGCATCGACCTGCTCGCGCTTTCGCCGGGGCTGTCGGCCGGCATGATGGTCGTCATCCATGCGCGCGCGCAGGGCATCCCGGTCGTCGGCGAGATCGAGCTGTTCGCCTGGGCGCTGCGCGACCTGGGGCAGCGCGGCACGGGATCGCAGTATGCCCGCGTGCTGGCGATCACCGGCACCAACGGCAAGACCACCACCACGGCGCTGACCGGCCACCTGTGCCGTGCCGCGGGCCTGGTCGCCGGCGTCGCCGGCAACATCTCGCCGGCCGCGCTGACGGCGCTGATGGCCTGCCTCGACGCCGGCAAGCTGCCGCAGGTGTGGGTGCTCGAACTCTCCAGCTTCCAGCTCGAGACCCTGGAATCGCTGGATGCCGACGCCGCCACGGTGCTGAACATCAGCGACGACCACCTCGATCGCTACATCGACCTCGACGAGTACGCCTCCGCCAAGGCGCGCATCTTCCTGGCGAGCGGGGAGTCGGCCGGCGTTCAGGTGCTGAACCGCCAGGACGAGCGCGTCAAGCAGATGGCCCTTCCCGGCCGCGAGCTCATCACCTTCGGCCTCGACGCCCCGCACGACGCGCGCGACTTCGGCCTGCGCGAGAACCGCGGCGAGCCCTGGATCGTGCGCGGCGACAGCTTCCTGCTGCCGGTGAGCCAACTGCCGATCGCCGGGCTGCACAATGCCGCCAATGCCATGGCGGCCCTCGCGCTGTGCGCCGCCATCGACCTGGCTCCCGTTTCGCTGCTGCCGGCGCTGCGCCAATTCCCCGGACTGCGGCACCGCGTCGAGAAGATCGCGGAGATCGGCGGCGTGGCGTGGTACGACGACTCGAAAGGCACCAACGTCGGCGCGACCGTCGCCGCACTTGAAGGCCTTGGCGGCCTTTCGGCCGCCCACGCTGGTCGCCTCCCACCCGCGGGGAGGGAGGGCCAGGACTTGGCGCCCGCCGGCCAGAGCGGTCGCAAAATCGTTCTGATCGGCGGCGGCGACGGCAAGGGCCAGGACTTCTCGCCGCTCAAGCAGGCGGTCGCGCGCCATGCGCGTGCCGCCGTGCTGATCGGCCGCGACGGGCCGCGCATCGGCCAGGCGATCGCCGGCTGCGGCGTGCCCATCCTCGCCGCGGCGACGCTCGACGAGGCGGTGGCGCGGGCCGCGGAGGTCGCGCAGCCCGGTGACGCCGTGCTGCTGTCGCCTGCCTGCGCCAGCTTCGACATGTTCCGCAACTACGAGCACCGCGCCGAAGTCTTCGCCGCCGCGGTGCGGCGGCTTTCGGGGGCGGCGGCATGAGCGCGGCGGTCTTTTCCTCGGTGCGCCGCAACTCGGCGGCCGCGGCCCCGGCGGACGAACTCGATCCCTGGCTGCTGTGGCCGGCGCTCGGCCTGCTGATGTTCGGCCTGGTGATGGTCTACTCGGCGTCGATCGCCACCGCCGAGGGCAGCAAGTTCACCGCCTACCAGCCGTCCTACTTCCTGATACGCCACGCCGTGTTCCTGGCCGTCGGGCTGATCGGCGGCATCGTCGCCTTCCAGGTCCCGCTGCGCTTCTGGCAGAAGGCGGCGCCGTGGGCCTTCATCGCCGGCGTCGTGCTGCTGGTGGTGGTGCTGATTCCCCATGTCGGACGCTCGGTGAACGGCGCCCAGCGCTGGGTGCCGCTGGGCCTGATCAACCTCCAGCCGTCGGAGCTGATGAAGCTGTTCGCCGTGCTCTACGCCGCCGACTACACGACGCGCAAGCTGGCCGACATGGACAGCTTCCGCCGCGGCTTCCTGCCGATGGCGGCGGTGATCATCTCGGTCGGCTTCCTGCTGCTGCGCGAGCCGGACTTCGGCGCCTTCGTCGTGGTGGCGGCGATCGCCTTCGGCATCGTCTTCCTCGGCGGCGTCAACGCGCGCATCTTCGCGCTGCTGGCGGTCGTCGCGCTGGTCGGCTTCGTGCTGCTGATCTGGCTGTCGCCCTACCGGCGCGAGCGCGTGCTGGGATTCATGGATCCGTGGAATGACGCCTACGGCAAGGGCTACCAGCTGTCGCACGCGCTGATCGCCTTCGGCCGCGGCGAATGGTTCGGCGTCGGCCTCGGCGCCTCGGTGGAGAAGCTGTTCTACCTGCCGGAGGCGCACACCGACTTCCTGCTGGCGGTGATCGCCGAGGAACTCGGCTTCTTCGGCGTGCTGGTCGTGATCGCCATGTTCGCCGTGCTGGTGCAGCGCGCCTTCGCCATCGGCCGCCAGGCATTGACGCTCGACCGGCTCTACAGCGGGCTGGTGGCCCAAGGCATCGGCATCTGGCTCGGCGTGCAGTCCTTCATCAACATGGGGGTGAACATGGGCCTGCTGCCGACCAAGGGCCTGACGCTGCCGATGATGAGCTTCGGCGGTTCCGGCATCGTCGCGAACTGCGTCGCGCTGGCGCTGCTGCTGCGCGTGGACTGGGAGAACCGGGCGCTGATGCGGGGCGAGCAGATATGAGCCAAAAGACGCTCCTCGTCATGGCGGGCGGCACCGGCGGGCACATCATGCCGGGCCTGGCGGTCGCCGACCGCTTCAAGGCCGACGGCTGGCGCGTGGTCTGGATGGGCAACCCCGACGGCATGGAAGCGCGGCTGGTGCCCAATCGCGGCTACGAGATGGCGTGGGTGCGCTTCACGGCGCTGCGCGGCAAGGGGATCGTCCGCAAGGCGCTGCTGCCGTTCAACCTGCTGCGCGGCTTCTGGCAGGCGCTGCGCGAGATCGGCCGGATCAAGCCGGACGTCGTGCTCGGCATGGGCGGCTTCATCACCTTCCCGGGCGGCATGATGGCCGTCTGGAAGAACGTGCCGCTGGCGCTGCACGAGCAGAATTCCGTGGCCGGCCTGGCCAACAAGGTGCTCGCCCGCGTGGCGGACCTGGTGCTGACCGGCTTCCCCGATGTGATGGCGAACGGCGACTGGGTAGGCAACCCGGTGCGCGCGGAGATCGCCCGCCTGCCCGCACCGGCCGAGCGCAGCGCCGGCAGGCAGGGGCCGCTGCGCCTGCTGGTGGTCGGCGGCAGCCTCGGCGCCCAGGCGCTCAACGAGGCGCTGCCGAAGGCGTTGGCGCTGATCCCGCAGGACAAGCGGCCCGAGGTCGTGCACCAGTCGGGCGAGAAGCACCTGGCCAAGCTGCAGGCCGGCTATGCGGCGGCCGGCGTCAAGGCGAACTGCGTCGCCTTCATCACCGACATGGCGGGCGCCTACGAATGGGCCGATCTGGTGATCTGCCGCGCGGGGGCGCTGACGGTCGCCGAACTTGCCGCGGCGGGCGTGCCCAGCATCCTGGTGCCGTTCCCGCATGCAGTGGACGATCACCAGACCGGCAATGCGCGCTTCCTGGCAAACGCCGGGGCGGCGATCCTGCTGCCCCAGGATCAATTGACGCCGGAACGCCTGGCGCTGGTGGCGG
>DASVZD010000023.1:0-1548 GCA_036391815.1 Rhodocyclaceae bacterium | reverse complement strand
GATCTTGCCATCAGCATCGTGAGATCGTTTCGCGGCACAACAACCCTCGGCAACGTAAATGACGTGCGGGGGCATGCCGCCGTGCTCGCGGTACTAGCAGGCTGTTGAACTTGGCGACACGGTAGGATCGCATTTCCTTGCGGGACCGGCGCGAGTTTTTCGGTGCGGTTCGAAAGCCGGCCTGACGGTTCGGCTCGGAGGCCTTAGTTTCAGGCTGCCGCCAGAAGCTTGGGCATCCGAATGAGATTGTAGGCGGCCATCGCGAAGGTGAAGTGGAAGCGCACGCGCGGCAGGCCGCGCACCTTGACCTTGCCCATCCCGGCGATGGTCTTGGCCCAGCCGAACGCCTCTTCCACCAACTTGCGTTTGCGCTGGCTTATGCCGTAGCTCGCATGTCGTATGGTGCGACCGTCGATGGCGGAGCGGCGGATCTTGGCGGCTACGTGCGGTGTGACGCACATCTGGCGCAACTCGTTGACGAATGCCCGCGTGTCGTAGCCCTTGTCGGCGCCGAGGGTGAGGCGCCGCTCAGAACCGGGCGAATGCCGCCCCATCATCTGCAAGGCCGCTTCGCGTTCGGCCCGGTTGCTGGCCGTCGTCGCATCGGCCTTTACGACGAGGCCAGAGCGGTTCTCCATCAGCGCATGGCCAATGAAGCACAGCTTCGCCGCCGTATGCGCACTCTTGCGGTAGAGCTTGGCGTCGGGGTCGGTCGTCGAGGCGTGCGTATCGTTGCTGCGCTTCTCGCCGTGGAAATCGCGCTCGCCGTTGCGCCCCGGCGCCGGCGGCTCATCGCTGGCGTCACGAGCGCGGAAGCTCTTCAAGCTCGCCCACGCCTCGACGAGCGTGCCGTCGACCGAGAAGTGGTCGTCCGAGAGGAAACGCTTCACTTGGGCGTGGCGCAGCACCGCTTCGAGGAACTTCGCCGCGACATCGGCATCGAGCAGGCGGTCGCGGTTCTTCGAGAACGTCGAGTGGTCCCACACGGGATCGTCGATGCCCAGCCCGACGAACCAGCGGAACAAGAGGTTGTAGTCCAGCTGCTCCATGAGCTGACGCTCGGAGCGCACCGAGTAGAAGGCCTGAAGAAGCGAGGCGCGCAGAAGCCGCTCTGGCGCAATCGATTGGCGGCCGGTGCCCTCATAGAGCTTCTCGAATTCGGCATCGAGCGCGCGCAGGGCGTCGTCGACGATGCCCTTGATCACCCTCAGCGGATGCTTCAGCGGCACTCGGCCCTCGAGGTCGACATAGGAGAACAGCGACCCTGAGTTTTGATCCGATCCCCGCATGCCCTGCCCCCTCCCCGTGGAGGGCGAACGGAATCATATTCGCGCAGAGCTGTCAGCAGGCACGAAGTTCAACACCCTGCTAGTTATTCCGCGAACGCAGCGAAAGACGGTCGTCACGTTGCTGCCCGGCGATTGCCGCTGGCCCATCGGCGACCCGCGCCACAAGGATTTTCATTTCTGCGGCAAGCAGAAGGCTGACGGTCATCCCTTTTGTGAATTTCACATGCGACGGTGTTCCAGCCTGCGCGGCCCTTCCGCG
>DASVZD010000022.1:0-2657 GCA_036391815.1 Rhodocyclaceae bacterium | reverse complement strand
CGGCCGGTCAAGGTGGCGGTGAACGTCTCGCCCCGCCAGTTCCTCGACGACAACCTGCTGGAGACGGTTTCCGCCGTGCTGCGCGAGACCGGCTGCGCGCCGGAGCGGCTGGAACTCGAGATCACCGAGCGCCTGCTGATCGTGGACAGGCCGGAGGTGCGGCGGACGCTCGAGCGGCTCACGCTGCGCGGCATCTCCATCGCCATCGACGACTTCGGCACCGGCTACTCGGCGCTCGGCTACATCAACCGCTTTCCGGTCGATGTCCTCAAGATCGACCGCTCGTTCGTGAGTTCGGTATTCGCCGAACACAGCAGCGCGGAACTGGCGCGCGCCATCGCCACGCTGGCGCGCTCGCTGCGGCTGCGCGTGGTCGCGGAAGGGGTCGAGACCCCGGCGCAGGAGGCTTTTCTGAAGGCGGCCGGCTGCCACGTCGGCCAGGGCTTTCTATATGGCAAGCCCCTGCCGCTGGGCGAAGTCGACCGGCTGATACGGCGTGAGCGGACGCCGCCGTCGTCGCCGGGAGGCGATCAGGCGCCGTAGGCGGCGTGCAGTTGGCTGCGGGTCTGGGCGACCTTGAGGGCCTGCAGGTCGACCAAGCGGACTTCGCCGCCCACCATGCGGGAGACTTCCTGGGCGCGCAGGAAAGGAATGGCGGCGCTGCCGCTGCCGTTGACCATGCCGGAAGCATTGACCGACATCACGGCCTGGCCGTCGGTGTAGATGCGGCCGATCCGCATGCCGTCCTTCCAGATCTCGGCGAAGACTTCGGGCATCTGGGCGGTTCCGCGCGGGGCCTGCTGGGCGGCTGCGGCCGCCTGGATTTCGGCGGCGCCGTGGAGGGAGACGACCTCCGTCGCGGGCGCCGCGGCGTCGGCGGCGGGCAGCGGGCGCTGCGGCTTGGCGTCGGGGGCGGCGCCGTCATTGGCGGCCGTGGGCGGCCGCTGGTACATGGCCAGGGACGACTGCGACAGCGGCGACTGGGCGACGGCGACGGGTGCTTGCACGGCGGCGGCCTCGGAAACAAGGACGCCTGCTTCTTTGCGATTTCCGTGCCTGCCGCTGCCGACGCCTCGATGCGGCGGGAATTTGCCGCGTGCGGGCGGCCGACGGCCATGCCGCCGGCAAAATCTTCCGCAATGGGGAACGGCTTGCCGGCCCGGGGCCGGCGACGAGCGAGAACGGGTCCTAGCGCAGCGGCAGCGGCGCGCCGTCCCAGTCGCCGTGCCAGGCGAGCACCTTCAGGACGCGGCCGTCCGCGCAGTCGACGTAGTCGACGCCGTCCTCGCGGTAGAGCGTGGGCGCGGCATGGCGCGGGGCGCGCTCGAAGGCGCGCAGCGTGCGCAGCAGGCGCAGGCGCCGGCCGTCGGGGAGGTCGGTGAAGGCGCCCGGGTAGGGCGGGGCCACGGCGCGCACCAGGTTGTGGATGGCCTCGGCGGACTTGCCCCAGTCGATGCGGCCGTCCTCGGGCTTGCGCCCGGTGAAGTAGCTGCCGGCCTTGAGGTCGGGCAGGACATGCGGCGCGGTGCCGGCGATCAACTGCGGCAGGGCGCGGTCGAGCGCCATTTCGGCGGCGAGGGTCACCTTGCCGAAGACCTCGAAGGCGGTATCGTCGGGCAGGATCGGCACCGCCTGCTGGGCGACGATCTCGCCGGCGTCGGGCTTGTCGACCATGCGGTGCAGCGTCGCGCCGGTTTCGCGCTCGCCATGCAGCACGGCCCAGTTGACCGGCACGCGGCCGCGGTATTTCGGCAGCAGCGAGCCGTGCATGTTGTACGCGCCGCGCGGGGCGGCCGCCAGCAGCGCGGCGTCCAGCATCGAGCGGTAGTAGAAGGAGAACAGGAAGTCCGGCCGGCAGTCCTCGATCTGCGCCAGCACGGCGGGACGATTGGCGTTCTCGGGGGTGATCGCCGGGATGCCGTACTGCGCGGCGGTCTGCGCCACGCTCTCGAACCAGATCTCCTCGTTCGGGTTGTCCTCGTGCGTGACCACCAGCCGGACGTCGACGCCGTGCGCCAGCAGCACCTTGAGGCAGCGGACGCCGACGTTGTGGTAGGCGAAGACGACGGCGCGCGTCACGGCGCGGCCTTGGTGTCGAGCACGGCGCCTACGGTGTAGCGCGGCCGGTGCCGCACCTGCTGGTAGACGCGGCCGACGTACTCGCCGATCAGGCCGACGCCGAACAGCGTGAGGCCGATCAGGAAGAAGGCGATGCCGAACAGGGTGAACAAGCCCTCGGCTTCCGGTCCCACGATGACGCGCCGGATCGCCAGGTAGATCACGAACAGCACCGACAGCAGCGAGATCACCATGCCGGCCATCGAGAACCACTGCAGCGGCACCAGCGAGAAGCCGGTCATGAGGTCGAAGTTGAGGCGGATCAGGCTGTAGAGCGAGTACTTCGACTCGCCGGCGTGGCGCTCCTCGTGCGCGACCTCGACTTCGGTTGCGCGCTGGGCGAAGCCGTAGGCGAGCGCCGGAATGAAGGTGCTGACTTCCTGGCAGGCGTTGATGGCGTTGACCACGGGGCGCGCATAGGCGCGCAGCATGCAGCCCTGGTCGGTCATGCGGATGCGCGTGATGCGCTCGCGCAGGCCGTTCATGGCCTTCGACGCCCAGCGGCGGAACAGGCTGTCCCGGCGCTTCATGCGGATGCT
>DASVZD010000021.1:0-4842 GCA_036391815.1 Rhodocyclaceae bacterium | reverse complement strand
GCGACGATGCTGTCCTTGCGCCAGGGCTTGCGGCCGGAAAGGCGCATGCCTTCGAAGGCCTGCGGGCTGGTCACTTCGTGCATGAGGTGGCGATCGATGTACAGCAAGCAGGTGCCGTCGCTTTCCTCTCTGACGACGTGAGACTCCCAGAGCTTGTCGTAGAGTGTCTTGCCAGTCATAGCTGCTCCTTTGGTGGAAATGGGGATGCCGGGCTTGTCTCCTCCACCGGCATTGGAAGCGCATCCTAAGTCCGCCCTGATACCGGGACAAGACCAGCAGTTATACTGGTATCCGCACTAACAGGAAACCCATACATGGAAACCCGCCGTCAGGAACTCGGCGCCTTTCTCCAGGCGCTACGCAGCCGCAGCACGCCCGAGGAATTCGGCTTCCCGGCCGGCAGCCGGCGCCGCACCCGGGGGCTGCGCCGCGAGGAGGCCGCGCAGCTCGCCGGCATCAGCCCGACCTGGTACACCTGGATCGAGCAGGGCCGCGAAGTGCGCGTGTCGGCCGAGGTGCTCGACCGCCTCGCCCAGTCGCTGAAGCTGACGCCGACCGAGCGCGCCTACCTGTTCGAGATGGCCGGCCGGCGAGACCCGCAGGCCGCGACGCCGGAAGAGGACACCGCGCCGTCGGCGCTTGCCGCGACGCTGGACGACATCGCCGTGCCCGCCTACATCATGGGCCGCCACTGGGACATGCTGGCGTGGAACAAGCCCGCCGCCGAACTGTTCACCGGCTGGCTCGACAAGAAGCAAGCGGTCGGCGATCCGCCGCCCAACATGCTGCGCTTCGTCTTCCTCGACCGCCTGGCGCGGCGCTTCGTGGTCGACTGGGAGGCGCGTGCCCGGCGCATCGCCGCCGAGTTCCGCGCCGATTGCCGCAGCCGCTTCGAGGAGCCCGCACTGCAGCGCCTCGTCGACGAACTGAAGTCCGCCAGCCCCGAGTTCGCTCGCTTCTGGAAGCAGCACGACGTGCTGGAGCGCCAGGGCGGGCAGCGCGACTTCTACCATCCGAAGCGCCACTTCGTCAGCTACCTGCAGGTGACGCTGCGCCCCGTCGAGCAAGAGCACCTGAAGCTGGTCCTGCTGAAGCCCGCTTAGTCGGCCGGGGCGGCGGCGTCCGCGACGGCATCGGCGATGGCGTCCTGCAGGACCTCGATGCGCAGGGGCTTGTGCAGCACCCGTATCCCTTCGCCCTCGACCCGCCGGAACAGCGACGGATCGGTATCGCCCGTGACGACGAGCGCCGGAAGCCCCGGTCCGAAGCGCGACCTCACCGCCGCGATCGCATCCAGGCCGGTCTCGCCGCCGCCAAGCCGGTAGTCGGAGATCATCACTTGCGGCGCGGTGCCGTCGAGCAGGCGCAGCAGCCTGGCGCCCGATTCCGCAGAGACGACCTGATGGCCCGACTGCATCAGCGCATAGATGAGCGCGGCCGCCACCTGGTCGTCGTCCTCGACCACGGCGATGCGCAGCGCCTGCTGGTGGCGCCGCCGCTGCACCCGCGGCGCCACCGACGTCCCCAGCGGCAATTCCACGGCGAACATCGAGCCCCGCCCGGGCTTCGACTGCACGCGTATGGCAAGCCCCAGCAACAACGCCGTCTTCGCCACGATCGCCAGTCCCAGGCCGGTGCCCTTGATGCGGTTGCGTTCGCTGTTGCCGAGCTGCTTGAACTCGCAGAAGATCTCGGCGGTCTGGTCGCCGGGAATCCCCGCGCCCGTGTCCCAAACCTCCACCCAGGTCTTGCCGTCGCGCCGCCGGCATCCGATCAGGATGCCGCCGTGATCGGTATAGCGGACCGCGTTCGAGATCAGGTTGCCGACGATGCGCTGGAACAGCACGGGATCGGTGCGCCCGACCAGGCGCGGGTAGCTGCGCCGCAGTTGCAGGCGCTTGGCCTTGGCATCCGGCTCGTGCGCCGAGACCACCTTGGCCAGCACGGCGTCGAGATGGAAGTCGCTGACCTTCGGCACCACCGCGCCGGCATCGAGCTCGGAGAGGTCGAGCAGGTCGGACAGCATCTCGTTGAGGCCGGCCACGCAGTTCTTCATGTTGGCCAGGAGCTTCGCGTCGGCCGGCTTCAGCTTGCTGTCCAGCGCGCCCACGTAGAGCGAGAGCGCGGAGAGCGGCTGGCGCAGATCATGGCTGACGGCGGCGAGGAAACGCGACTTCGCGTCGTTGGCCCCTTCCGCCTCCAGCTTCGCCGTCCGCAACTCCTGCTCGGCGCGCTTGCTTTCGGTGACGTCCAGCACCTGCGACAGGATCGAGCGCATCGCGCCGTCGGTACCCAGCAGGTTGGAGTTGTACCAGACGCAATGGATGACCCGCCCGTCCTTCGTGACGTTCCGGTTCTCGTTCACCACGTAGCGCGAGGCGCCGTCCGACAGCTTCGCCATGGTGGCGCGGACGATCGGCAGGTCGGCCGGATACAGCAGTTCGAGGTCGGTCAGCCGCTTGCCGAGCGTCTCCTGCGCGGTCCAGCCGAATATGCGCTCCGCCTGGTGCGACCATTGCGTGACCCGGAAGCTTTCGTCCCAGGCCACCACGCCCATCGGCGAATTCTCGATATGCGCGCGCAGCCGCGCCTCGCTCTCGCGGATCGTCCGTTCGGCCTTCTTGCGCGCGGTGATGTCGCGGGCGAAGACGATCAGCCGTCCGCCGCCGGTGGGCAGGTAGGTGACCGTCACCTCGATGTCGATCTCGCCGCCGTCCCGCCGGCGGTGGCGGCTCTCGAAACGGTCGAACCCGCATTCGACCAGCTTCTCGATGTGCCGGCGGGTCTCCTCGGGAGTCTCGACTGCCTCGAGCTGGGACAGCGACATGGACAGCAGTTCCTCGCGCCGGTAGCCGACCATCTCGCAGTAGGCGTCGTTGACGTCGACGAAGCGTCCCGCCATGTCGTTGACCCAGAACGCGTCCAGGGTCGTCCTCAGGATGGTCCGGTATTCCATCTCGGAACGGGCGCGGTCGGTGATGTCCATCGACGTTCCCACCAGGCAGCGCGGCTGCCCGTCGGCGTCGTACATGGGCGCCTTCATGCTGCGGACGATGCGGTGCTGCGCGGCCTCGGCGTTCCATACCGCGACCTCGAACTCCACCGGCCGCTGGCGCTCGAACACCTCCGCATCCGTGGCGTGGTAGTGCGCCACCTCCTGCGCGGGAAAGAAGCCGCGGCAATCGGTGCCGCGCAGGCGGTCGAACGAGACGCCCCACAGGCTCTCGCAGGCGCGGTTCATGAAGGCGATGCGGTTCTGGCTGTCCTTGACGAATATCGCCAGGGGAACGGCGGCGAGGATTTCCGCCGCATCCGGGGCGGGGACCGGCGCACTGGGACCGGAGTGCCGGCAAACGGGCTGCGGCTCCGGGCAGGTCGGATTCGGGGCTGGGGAAATTGGCATGTCCATGACGGTTGCTGGGTCAACGCGACCGCACAAGCCTAGGTATGCCGCAATGGTTGCGCCATACCCCGATACCCGTAATCAGGCTACCGGCAAACCGGTATTCCGCCGTCGTGCGGAAGGCGGTCAGTAGTCGCGGCGGTCGATCAGCGCCTGCGCCACCGTCGCCGCATCGGTGTATTCGATCTCGCCGCCGACCGGCACGCCGCGCGCGATGCGGCTCACCTTGATGCCGCGCGCGCGCAGCACCTCGCCGAGGTAATGCGCGGTGGCTTCGCCCTCGTTGGTGAAGTTCGTGGCGAGGATAACTTCCCTGACGGCGCCGTCGCTGGCGCGCGCCACCAGCCGCTCGAAGCCGAGCTCCTTGGGGCCGACGCCGTCGAGCGGACTCAGCTGGCCCATCAGCACGTAGTAGAGGCCGCTGTAGGCATGCGTCTGCTCCATGGTGTTGAGGTCGACGGGCATCTCGACCACGCACAGCAGCGAGGGATCGCGGCGCGGCGACGCGCAGCGCTCGCAGACCTCGTCCTCGGTGAAGGTGTTGCAGCGGATGCAGTGCCGCAGCGTCTTCAGCGCATGGTCGAGCGCCGCGGCGAGCCGCTCGGCGCCGCGGGGATTGCGTTGCAGCAGGTGGTAAGCCATGCGCTGTGCGGATTTCGGGCCGACGCCCGGCAGGCAGCGCAGCGCCTCGATCAGCTCGTCGAGGCTCGATGGAGCGGTCATCAGAACGGCAGTTTCATGCCCGGCGGCAGGTTGAGGCCAGAGGTGAAGCCGGACATCTTCTCCTGCGTCGCCTGCTCGGCGCGGCGGTTGGCGTCGTTGACCGCGGCGGCGATCAGGTCCTCGAGCATCTCCTTGTCGTCCATCACGGAAGCGTCGATGGCGACGCGCTTGACGTCGTGCTTGCAGGTCATGACGACCTTCACGGCGCCGGCGCCCGACTGGCCCTCGACCTCGACCTGCGCCAGCTGCTCCTGCGCCTTCATCATGTTTTCCTGCATCTGCTGCGCCTGCTTCATCAGGTTCGCGATGCCGCCCTTGTTGAACATGGCGTGCTCCTTAAACGGGTTTGATGGTGGATTCGTCGATGCTCGCGTCGAACAGGTCGATCGCGGCGCGGACGAAAGGATCCTGCTCGATGGCGGCGACGGCGCTCTCGTAGCGTTCGCGCTTCTCGTTCTGCACGCGGGCCGCCGGGGTGGCCCCTTCCGGCGCCCCCAGCGCGATCTCGATCCGCACGTCGCCCCAAATCTCGCTCAGGGCAGCACGCAGCTTGTCCTGGTGCGGCTGCAGGTGCTTGTGCACCGGATCGAGCCGCAGCCGCAGCAGGCCGTCCTTGCGCTCGACCAGCTCGCAGTGCTGCGCCAGCTGGCGCGCGGGCTGCCGCAGGCTGGCGGCCACCGCATGCCAGTCGTCGCCGGCCGGCGAACCGGCGGGTT
>DASVZD010000020.1:0-10471 GCA_036391815.1 Rhodocyclaceae bacterium | reverse complement strand
GAACAGGAGGCAGTCGCTCGGCTCGCCATCGCGGCCGGCGCGGCCGCTCTCCTGATAGTAACCCTCGAGGCTCTTGGGCAGATCGTAGTGGACGACAAAGCGCACGTCGGGCTTGTCGATGCCCATGCCGAAGGCGATGGTGGCGACCATGACCACGGCCTCCTCGCGCACGAAGCGCTGCTGGTGCTCGCGCCGGGAATCGGCGTCCATGCCGGCGTGGTAGGGCAGGGCGGCGATGCCCTGGCCCTGCAGCCACAAGGCGGTCTCGTCGACCTTCTTGCGCGACAGGCAGTAGACGATGCCGGCCTCGCCGCGATGGTCGGCGAGGAAGCCGAGCAGCTGCTTCCTGGGGTTGTCGCGCTCGACGACGGTGTAGCGGATGTTGGGACGATCGAAGCTCGAGACGAAGATGCGCGCGTCGTCGAGGCCCAACCGATGCGCGATCTCCTCGCGCGTCAGCGCGTCCGCGGTGGCGGTGAGGGCGATGCGCGGCACGCCGGGGAAGCGCTGGTGCAGCACGGAGAGCTGGATGTACTCGGGCCGGAAGTCGTGTCCCCACTGCGAGACGCAGTGCGCTTCGTCGATGGCGAAGAGGGCGACGCGGCCTTGTTCGTGCAGCTGCTGGAGCTGGCCGAGGAAGCGCTCGGTCAGCAGGCGTTCGGGCGCCACGTAGAGGAGGTCGAGATCGCCGCGCATCAGCCTGCGCTCGGTGTCAACGACGGCGTCGAAGCTTTGCGACGAGTTCAGGAAGGCGGCCTTGACACCTGCCTGCAGCAGGGCGTCGACCTGGTCCTGCATCAGCGCGATCAGCGGCGAGACGACGATGCCGGTGCCGGTGCGCAGCAGCGCGGGCAGCTGGTAGCACAGCGACTTGCCGCCGCCGGTCGGCATCAGCACCAGGGCGTCGCCGCCGCCTTGCAGGTGGTCGATGATCTCCGCCTGGGCGCCGCGGAAGCTGTCGTAGCCGAACACCGTGCGCAGCAGGCGCAGCGGCTCGTTGCCTGCGGCCGCGGCCTGCGGCGTCATGGCGCGGGGAATTCGAACCAGCGGCAGCCGGCGGCGTCGCAGGCCAGCGCGACGCCGTGCGCGTCGTCCCAGTCCGGCAGCACCCAGCGTTCGCCGCCGGCCTCGGCATGGCGGGCCATCCGATGCGTATGGCCGTGGATGATGCGTGCGACGCCGTGCCGGGCGTAGGCCTGCGCGACCGCCGCCGGATTCACGTCCATCAGTTCGGCCGGCTTCACGCGCTTGCCGGCCTCGCTGCGCGCGCGCAGCACCGCGATCTCGGCCTTGCGCTCGGCCAGCGGGCGCGCGAGGAAATCGCGCTGCCATTGCGGCGAGCGCACCTGGGCGCGAAAGTCCGCGTAGGCGCGGTCGTCGGTGCACAGGGTGTCGCCGTGCAGCAGCAGCGTGGCGACGCCGGCCACGTCGACCACCGATTCGTCGGGCAGGAAGCGCGCGCCGGTGGCCGCCGCAAACGCCTCGCGCACGAGGAAGTCGCGGTTGCCGGGCAGGAAGAAGACCTGGGTGCCGTCGTCGACGAGCGCCTTCAGTGCGCTGCAAACGCCGGCGTTGAACGGATCCGGCAGGTCGTCGTCGCCGGCCCAGGCGTCGAACAGGTCGCCGAGGATGTAGAGCGCCGCGGCGCCTTGCGCTTCGGCGAGGAATTCGCCGAAGCGTCGCGCCGTCTGCGGGCGCGACGGATGCAGGTGAACGTCGGAAACGAAGAGCGTCAGCAAACTTCGGCGCGCTCGATCACGACGTCCTCGACCGGCACGTCCTGATGGAAGCCCGCGCGCGAGGTCTTGACGCCCTTGATCTTGTTCACGACGTCCATGCCTTCGACGACGCGGCCGAAGACGCAGTAGCCCCAGCCGTCCTGGCCCGGGTAGTTGAGGAAGTCGTTGTCGGCGACGTTGATGAAGAACTGCGCGGTGGCCGAGTGCGGATCGGAGGTGCGCGCCATGGCGATGGTGCCGACCTCGTTCTTGAGGCCGTTGTTGGCCTCGTTCTCGACCGGCGCCTGGGTCGACTTCTGCTTCATGCCGGGCTCGAAGCCGCCGCCCTGGATCATGAAGCCGCCGATGACGCGGTGGAAGATGGTGCCGTCGTAGAAGCCGTCCTTGACGTACTGCTCGAAGTTCGCGACGGTCTTGGGCGCCTTCGCGGCGTCGAGTTCAAGGGCGATGACGCCGTGGTTGGTGTGCAGCTTGATCATATGTATTTGTCCTATTTCTTCTCGGGGAGGAGTTTAACCGATTCGATGACCACCGGCGTCTTGGGCACGTTCTCGAACATGTAGCTGGGATTGCCGGTCGGCACCTTGCCGATCTTCTGCACCACGTCGAAGCCCTGGACCACCTTGCCGAACACGGCGTAGCCATGGCCGTCCGGGCGCGGATAATCGAGGCCGCGGTTGTCGACCAGGTTGATGAAGAACTGCGCGGTGGCGGAGTTCGGGTTGCTGGTGCGCGCCATCGCGAGGGTGCCGGGCTCGTTCTTGAGGCCGTTCCTGGCCTCGTTCTCGATCGGGCCGCGGGTCTCCTTCTCCTTCAGGTTCGGCGTGAAGCCGCCGCCCTGGATCATGAAGCCGTCGATCACGCGGTGGAAGACGGTGCCGTTGTAGAAGCCGTCCTTGACGTATTGCTCGAAGTTGGCGACCGTCTTGGGCGCCTTGTCGGGATACAGCTCTATGACGAGGGTGCCCAGGCTGGTCTTCATTTCGACCGTCGGGTTGGCCGCAAAGGCGGGGACGGCCAGGGCAAGCGCGAACAGGAAAGCGACGACTTTCTTCATGGGGGAACTCCGGGGGGGATGCAAAGGACGGCTTACGCCGCGCCTTCGTAGATGATCTTCCAGCGCCCGTCTTCCTTGATCCAGTACTGGCGCTTGTTCATGGTGTTCGAAAGGTTGCTGCTCTTGTAATCCTGCTCGAAGGTGACGACGACGTAGTCCTCCTTGCCGGGATTGCGGAACATGCTGATGTTGTTGGTCTCGACCTTGATCCAGCTCTTGCCGGCGTTGACCTTTTCCTTCTGCGCGACCCAGGCCTGGTAGTTCTGGCCGTCGGCCTGGAACTTCTTGGAATAGTGCTCGGCGTAGCGGGCGACGTCGCGGCTTTCCCAGTCGCGGCGCCACTCGTCGATCATGCCGAGCAGCGACTTGCGCTCGGCCTGCCAGTCGTCGAGCGACAGCCATTCGATGCTGTTGCTGATGATCACCGGCGTCAGGCCGACCTGCAGGTTCTTGGCGACGGCGTCGAGGTCCTGGTTGGCCAGCACGACGCAGCCGTCGGACGCCTTGGGCGGACGCGAGAAGGTGTTCGACGGCGTGCCGTGCAGCCAGATGCCGTGGCCGTTGCGGCCCATGCGCTTGTCCCACTCATTCGGATAGTTGAGCGGGAAGGCGCCGCTGCCGTAGAGGTCGGCGAGCTTCTGGCGCGGCAGGCTGGCGGTGACGCGATAGACGCCGATGGGCGTGCGCTGATCGCCTTCGCGGACCTTCTCGGTGCCAAGCTTGCCGTGCGTGACGTAGTAGTCGGCGACGAAGCGCGGCGTGCCGTGGTCGTTCTGGTAGAGATAGAGGCGCGACTTCTGCGTGTCCACCACCACCGCGTACTTCTCGCTGGCGCCGAGCTGCAGCAGGTAGCGCGGCACGTAGTTGGCGGGGGGCTTGGCCTGGTAGCCGTGCAGGCGGGCCAGCGCCTCCTCGCGCAGGTCGTTGACCTTGTCGCGCGCGGCGGGTCCGCCGCCCTGGCCGAAGCTGGTAAGCGGCCGGGTGCGCGCCAGCAGCAGGTCGCCCTTGATCAGGTTGGCCAGCCGGAAGTTCGGATAGGCCTTGAGCAGCGACTCGGTCTCGCCGAGCGCGGCGTCGAGCTTGTTGTTCTCGATCAGCGAGAAGATGCGGGCAAGCTGCGGCTCGGGGCCGGAGTCGGAGTAGCGCGCCTCGTTGGCGGCGCCGGCGGAGAGGGGGACTGCAGCGGCAAGGACTACGGCGAAGACGGAACTGCGCAGGCGGAAACGAAACGCCATCAACTGCCTATCCTCTCTTGTTGGATCAGCCAGCGGCCGTCGCGGCGGACCAGCACCAGCACCTTGTTGCTGCCGGTCTTGAGCGCGCCCGACTTGTAGTGCTGGCGGAACTTGGCGGTCGCGGTGTTGCCGTCGACGCTCACGCGCAGCTTCTCGTAGCCGACCTGGATGGTGCCCGGCTTGTTGATGCGGCGGGCACGCTCGGCTTCCCAGGCCGCGCGCGGCTCGCCGCCGGGCGTCTGGAAGTCCTTGGCGTAGTGCGCCAGGTAGGCCTTGACGTCCTTGTGCGACCAGGCGGCCAGCCAGGCGTCGATGGCCCGGGTGGCCTCGGCGACGTCGCTGCCGGCCGGGGCGATGGTGGCCTTGGCGGCTGGCGCGGCCGGCGTTGCGGCGGGAGGCGTGGGGGCGGCGGGCGCCGCGGCTGCGGGCTTGTTCTCGATGGGCTTGCTCTCGGCCGGCTTGGCCGGCTCGGCGGCGGCGATCGGCTCGACCGGCTTGGCTTCGGCGGCCGGCTTGGCCTCCGGGGCAGCAGGCTTCGCGGCGGGCCGCTGCATGCCGGGGCGGCCGTTGACGCTCATGAGTTCCTTGATGGTGGCGAGCTTGATCTGCGCGCTGGCATTGGAGGAATCGATCTGCAGCGCCTTGTCGTAGGCCTGGGTGGCCAGCCGCGCGTAGATGTCACCGAGGTTCTCGTGCGCCGTCGCGTAGGAAGGATGGGTGCGGATCGCCATCTCGAGCGCCTGCTTGGCCTTCTCGTACTGCTTCTGCTGGGCGTAGATGACGGCGAGGTTGTTGTACGGCTCGGGCAGTTCCGGATAGTCCTCGGTGAGCTTCTGGAACACCGCGGTGGCCTCGGGCAGCTTGTTCATCTCCGTCAGGATGACGCCCTTGAGGAAGCGGCCTTGCGCGTCCTTGGGCTTGCCCGACAGGTACTTGTCGACCTGCTCGAGCGCCTGTGCCTGCTGCCCCTGCTTCATCAGCTTGCTGACGTCCTGCAGGGGATCGGCGGCGTAGGCGGGCAGCGACAGGACAGCCGCCGCGCAGACGGCGAAACCCAGCGTACGTGGGGCAAAGAAGCGTGCAAGGGGCATGTTATAATGGCCGCGACGGGTTCGGATTTAGCGGCTGATTCTACCAACAACGCGCTTGAATCCACAATGTTACCTACTCCCGACAGCCGGGAGAAAACCCATCGCTTTCGCGGCCAATTCCGATTTTGAATCCCCGCCTTTCCGCATGCTGACGATTTACAACTCCCTCGCTCGCGCGAAACAGGAATTCGTGCCCATCGAGCCCGGCCGCGTGCGCATGTACGTGTGCGGCATGACGGTCTACGACTACTGCCACCTGGGCCATGCGCGCGTCATGGTGGTGTTCGACATGGTGGCGCGCTGGATGCGCGCCAGCGGCTACCAGCTCACCTACGTGCGCAACATCACCGACATCGACGACAAGATCATCCGGCGCGCCGGCGAGAACGGTGAGCCGATCCGCGCGCTGACCGACCGCTTCATCGCGGCGATGCACGAGGACGCGGATGCGCTCGGCGTCGAGCGGCCCGACCACGAGCCGCGCGCCACCGATTTCGTGCCGCAGATGCTGGAGATCGTCGACGCGCTGGAGCAGCGCGGGCTCGCCTATCGCGCGGCCAACCAGGACGTCTGCTACGCGGTGCGCAAGTTTCCCGGCTACGGCAAGCTGTCGGGCAAGTCGCTCGAGGACCTGCGCGCCGGCGAGCGCGTGGATGTGATGGACGGCAAGAACGACCCGCTCGACTTCGTGCTGTGGAAGCACGCCAAGGACGCCGAGCCGGCCGAGGTCAAGTGGGATTCGCGCTGGGGCAAGGGGCGTCCGGGCTGGCACATCGAGTGCTCGGCGATGAGCTCGCAGCTGCTCGGCGCCCACTTCGACATCCACGGCGGCGGCCAGGACCTGCAGTTCCCCCATCACGAGAACGAGATCGCCCAGTCGGAGGGCGCCCACGGCGGCCGCTTCGTCAATTACTGGATGCACAACGGCTTCGTGCGCGTCGACGACGAGAAGATGTCGAAGTCGCTGGGCAATTTCTTCACCATTCGGGAGGTCTTGAAGAACTACGACGCCGAGGTGGTGCGCTTCTTCATCCTGCGCGCCCACTACCGCAGCCCGCTCAACTATTCGGACGCGCATCTCGACGACGCGCGCCAGGCGCTCTCCCGCCTCTACACGGCGCTGAAGGGCCACGACGTCCAGGCCGGCATCAACTGGGACGATCCCAGCGCCAACCGCTTCCGTGCCGCGATGAACGACGATTTCGGCACCCCGGAGGCGGTTGCCGTGCTGTTCGACATCGCCAACGAGCTCAACCGCAGCCGCGATCCGGCGCTGGCCGCCCAGCTCAAGGGCCTCGCCGGCGTGCTCGGGCTGCTGCAGCGCGACCCGGTGGCGTTCCTGCAGGCCGTGCCCGCCGCCGGCGCCGGACCTGCGGCGGCAGATATCGAGGCCAGCATCGCCGCGCGCCAGGCCGCCAAGAAGGCGAAGAACTTCGCGGAGGCCGACCGCATCCGGGACGAACTGAAGGCGCAGGGCATCGTGCTCGAGGATTCGCCCCAGGGAACCACCTGGAGACGGGGCTGAATGGCGCCGTCTCCAGTACTTCCGGCATCTTTACGCTGACCCGAAAAACGAGTACCGTATTGACCTAACCCCAGCATTGCACAACAGATTTTCCATGTCTTCCTCCTCCAACACCGCTTACTGCTACCACTGCGGCACCCACCATCCGCGCGAGGAAATGCGCCAGATCGAAACGAAGGGTGGCAAGCGCTGGCGCTGCATCAAGTCGATCGAAGCGACCAAGCGCGGGACGGCCGAGCGCGACGCCTTCGGCAAGCAGGTGACGGCTTCCAACAAGTCGGAACTGCAGGCCAAGCTGCGCATGCGGGCTGCCCTGGCCGCGACCCACAAGGTCAGGTAAGGAAAGGGATCGCCGGCGACCGTCCGGCCGCCGGTCCAGCGCCGAGGCCCGTCAGGCCTGGTTGAGGCGCGCCAGCAGGTTCTGCAGCGCCTCGCCGTCGGTCGCGAACACGTTCTCGGTGCCGATCTGGGCGATCAGCCCGGTGCGCTCCATCACGTCCTGCACCTGCTTCTTCATGCCGCTGAACGCCAGCTGGATGCCGTTGGCGCGGAAGCGCGCGACCAGGTTCTTCAGCATGTCGACGCCCGAGGCGTCGATGTCGTTGATGCCGCTCGCCTTGACCAGGATGCAGCTGACGTTCGGCTGCTCGCGTTCCTGCCGCAGCAGCGCATCCTCGAAATAGGAGACGTTGACGAAGCGCAGCGCGCCGTCGAAGCGCACGGCGGCCAGCTTCGGATGCAGCGGCGGCAGCCCGTGGCGCTGGGCGTCGCGCAGCGAGCCGTTGGCATGCAGGCCCAGGCTGGCGATGCGCGGGCGCATCATGCGGTAGAGCAGCAGGGCCAGCGACAGCATGATGCCGGTGACGATGCCGTTCTGGATGTTCGGCGCGAAGGCCAGCGTGGCGACGAAGGTCACGATCGCAGCGATGCCGTCGTCGCGGTTGGCGATCCAGGCGTTGCGGATGGCGCCGAAGTTGATGAGGCCCAGCACGGCCATCATGATGATGGCGGCCAGCACGGGCTTCGGCAGCGGATGCAGCGTCGAGGTGAAGAACAGCAGCGCGAGCAGCACGCACAGCGCGGACACCACCGAGGAAAACGCGGTGCGCGCGTCCGAGGCGAGGTTGAGCGCCGAGCGCGAGAAGGAGCCGCTGACGGGCATCGAGTGGCAGAACGCGGCGGCCACCTTGGCCAGGCCCTGGCCGATGAGTTCCTTGTTCTCGTTCCACGGCGCCCGCGTGCGGATGGCGATCACCTTGGCGCTCGACATGGCCTCCATGAAGCTGATCAGCGCGATGACGAAGGCCGCCGGCAGCAGTTCCATGCTGGCGTTCCAGTCGAGCGGCGGCAGCGACAGGCTCGGCAGGCCGGCCGGCACGGCGCCGACCACGCGGCCGCCCATGCTTTCGTAGCCGAGCTTGGCGCTGACCCAGGTCAACAGTGCGACGGTGACCAGCACGCCGGGCGCCTTGGGCGCGAACTTGCGGAAGGCGAACAGCATCGCCAGGGCCGAGACGCCGAAGGCCAGCGACAGTTCGTGCACGGTGTCGATGTTCGCCAGCACCTGCCAGATGTCGAGCAGGAAATGCTCCGACTGCCGCGCCGGTATGCCGAGCAGCGTCGGCAACTGCGACAGCCCGATGATCATGGCGGCGGCGTTGATGAAGCCCATCAGCACCGGGTGCGACAGGAAGTTCAGCAGCACGCCGACGCGCATCAGGCCGAAGGCGATCTGGAACACCCCCGACAGCAGCGCCAGCAGGATCACGTAGGCGTAGTAGGTGTCGGACCCGTGGGCGGCGAGCGGCGCCACGCTGGCGGCGGTCAGCAGCGAGGTCATCGCCACCGGTCCGGTGGACAACTGGCGCGAGGAGCCGAACAGCGCGCCGACGACGGTCGGGATCAGCGCCGCGTAGAGCCCGTAGTAGGCCGGCACGCCCGCAAGCTGGGCGTAGGCCAGCGACTGCGGGATCGCCACCAGCGAGACGGTGATGCCGGCGATGAGGTCGTACTTGAGATTTTCGCTATTGAAACCGAAGCGGGTGAACAGGGTGGGAGCGGCGGCCAGGGACATTATTTGTGTTGTTCTTCGTCAGAGTTGGGGGAGCGGCAGGGCCGGGGCGGCGTGGCGGCGCATGCGGCGCGCGCCGCTGCCGAAGTGGCGCGCCGTCGAGCGCTTCTGCGCCAGGCGCCGCTGGTCGCTTTCCTCCAGCAGTTGCTCGAACTCGCGGAAGTTGCGGGCGTTGGCGAAGGCCAGGGCGTTGAGCAGGCGTTGCAGGATTCCGGAGGCTTTCATGATGTTCTCGTCGTGTTCGGATGCCTGTACTACCGCAGCTTCCGTGCCACCGGCCGCAACTCCTTGTTCCCGCGCGAAAAGTCCCTTTCAGCGTGCCCCGGCCGGCGAGGGGCGGCCTGTTGCACCTTGCAACCGCTGTCAGGAATCCGGCCGCGCTTCGCTGCCATAACGCCGGCTTGACAGACGTTGGGCTACTGTTGCATCTGGCTACGCCGCTGTTGCACAACGCAACCTTTTTTCGCTCAATCCGGCCCTCCGTGAGAAGACTTCTCCCGCAACCCTCGCTGCGCCGCAAGGTCGTCATCGGCTACTACGCCGTGGCGGCGCTGATCGCCGTCGCCTCCGCCTTCTCGTTCGGCGAGCTGAAGGCCCTCGAGGACAAGATGATCCTGGCGGAGCGCATGTCCGAACTGTTCGACGCCACGCTCGAGGTGCGGCGCTTCGAGCGCAACTACTTCCTCTATGGCCAGGATGCGGACCGGGCGGAGACCGGCGAGTACCTGGCGCGCGTGCGCCAGCTTCTCGATGCCAACCGGGCCATCCTGCTGGCCGTCGAGACGCCTTCGCGGCTGGCCGAGTTCAGAACCCTGCTCGATCGCTACGGCGCCGAACTCGCCGCGTTTGCGCCGGGGAACAAGCGCGCGCCGGCCGGCCGGGAGCCGCGGCTGCGCGCGCTCGGCAAGGACCTCGTCGCCATCGCCGAGGAGATGGCGGGGGCGGAGCGGCGGCTGGTGCAGTCTTCCCTCGCGCGCTTTCGCGGCTTCCTGGTGGTCTTCATCGGCGCCTCGGTGGCTTTCGTCGTGGCGCTCGGCAAGGCGCTCTCGCGCAGCGTCGCGGGGCCGCTCAAGGAGCTCGAGAGCAGCGTGGCGGCCGTCTCGGCCGGCAAGCGCGGCCGACTCTACTCGCGCTCGCGCGACCGCGAGGTGGTCGCCGTCATCGAGGCCTTCAACCACATGCTGAAGGAGCTCGAGCTGCGGCAGAAGAACCTGGTGCGCTCGGAGAAGCTGGCGTCGCTCGGCACCATGCTGTCCGGCGTCGCCCATGAGCTGAACAACCCGCTCTCCAACATCTCCACCTCCTGCCAGATCCTGCTCGAGGAGCTGGACGAAGCCGATCCCGCCATGCAGCAGGAGATGCTCGAGCAGATCGATCAGCAGACCGGACGCGCCCGCAACATCGTGCGCTCGCTGCTCGACTTCACGCGCGAGCGCGAGTTCCGGCGCGAGACGGTCGCGCTGCGTCCGCTGGTCGAACAGACCCTCGGCTTCGTGCGCGGCGAGGTGCCGGCGAAGACGGCGATCAAGATCGACATCCCGGACGACGTTGCCGTGTTCGCCGATCCGCAGCGGCTCCAGCAGGCCCTCCTCAACCTGATCAAGAACTCGGTGGAGGCGCTCGCGGGCCGCGGGGAGATCGACGTGTCGGCACGCAAGCTCGCGGCGCAGGCCGGCGATGCGCTGGGCGACGTCAGCTGCGACGTCGCCGGGGACGCCGTCGACATCGTCATCGCGGACGACGGCCCGGGCAT
>DASVZD010000019.1:0-2858 GCA_036391815.1 Rhodocyclaceae bacterium | reverse complement strand
GGCGCGTCGGCGCGCACCGGCGGATTGGCTGCACAGCGCTCGCCGATCCAGTCCATCTGCTGCTCGAAGGCCGCGCGGCCGTTGAACGCCTGCGGATCGATTACCTGCACGAACACGGTGCCGCCCCAGCGGCCGCCGGGATCGGACCGGCCCTGCCCGGCCAGGCCGGCCGTCAGCGCCTCGACCATCAGCGCCAGCCCGTAGCCCTTGTGGCCGGCCTCCACGCCGCCCAGCGGCAGGATGGTGCCCGCGCGCGGCGCCACGAGCACCGCCGGATCGTCCGTCGGCGTACCCTGCTCGTCGATCAGCCACGGCGCCGGCAGCTTGCGCCCTTCGCGGGCGAGCCGCGCGGTCAGGCCGTTGGTCGTGATCGAGGTGGAGACGTCGATCATCATCGGCTCGTGGCCGGCCGGAATCCCGACGCCGATCGGGCTGGGCGAGAACAGTCCGCGCGTGCCGCCAAACGGTGCGACGCTGCAGGCCGCAGGTGCGGAGGTCATCAGCAGCAGCACCTGGCCCTGCTCGGCCACGCGCCTGGCATAAGGCGCCAGCGCGGCGATGTGGTGGCTGCGGCGGATGTTGACGATGCCGGTGCCCAGCGAGCGGGCGCGCCGGCTCGCCTCGTCGATCGCGCGCAGCGTCAGCCACGGGCCAGGCAGGCGCCGGCCGTCCCAGGCCAGCACGGCCCCGAGGTCGGCCAGCACCAGCGGGTCGCCCGCGACCGTCATGGAACCCGAGTCGATCTCGGCCAGATAGGTCGGCAGCAGCTGCAGCCCGTGCGTGTCGTGGCCCAGCAGGTCGCCCTCGACCAGGATCTGCGCCACGTCCAGCGCGCGGTCCGCCGCCAGCCCCGCGCGCTCCAGGAGGCGCTGCGCGAAATCCTCGAGATCGGCTGCGGCAAAGCGCGAAACGGCGGTCATGGCACGGGTCCGGTCACTGAAAATGGCGACTGTACCTTGCCGCAAACCCGCGGTCCTGGTGGTCTTGTCATTGCGGGCTCGACCCATGCCTGTCCGGAGATTTCAGAGCAGGGGAAGCTGGGGCGAGGGGCTGTCGTCTTCCTCAGCGGCCGCCGCATCTCGCAGCAGCCGCTCCAGCGGTGTCTTTTCGAACAGGTTCAGGCTCAGCACCTGCAGGATCGCGTGCAGCGAGGCGCTTGCGCCAAGGCGCTTCTTGACGATGGCCACCAGGACGTAGGTGGCCACTGCCGTCCAGATCTGAGTCTTCACGGCGTTGGCGCTGGTGCCGAAGAACGCCTTGATGCGCAGGTGCTGCTTGATCCACTTGAAGAAAAGTTCCACTTGCCAGCGGCTTTTGTACAGCTGCGCGATCTGCGCCGCCTGCAACTCGAAGTTGTTGGTCAGGAAGATGAGGACGCGATCGCGCTCGGCATCGCGGAACTCGATGCGGCGAAGCTGGGCCGGGTAATGAACCCGGGTATGGCGGCCGGCCAACGCAATGCGCCGGTCGCTCAGCACGCCCGTTGCGGCATCTGCAGGGTTGCAGCTGATGACCTCATGCAGCAGTTTGTCCTTCGAGCGGATCACGAAGAATGCCGCGGCGTCGGTGAATTTGGCCAGCCTGTGGAAGTGAAGATATCCACGGTCCATGACGTAGAAGCTGCCCGCCTCCACTCGAAGATGGTCCAGGAAGCTCGCGTCCGATACCAGCGTGGAAGTGATGCGAATGACACTGGGGATGTTGCTGCGCAGGTCCAGCACGGTGTTCAGTTTCACGCCGGCACGCGAGTTGGCCGCTGGAGCCCAGCTGAACAGACCAAGGCACAAATCGATCGTCGTGGCGTCGATGGCATACACGCTTTGCGCCAGTTGCAGGCCCAGACTGTCCTTGGCGTACAACGATCGCGCCACATCGATCAGGTGCAGCGCAAAGCGCTCGAACGTGCGGCTGTCGCGACGCTCGTTTGCGTCTGCCAGCGTGCTGCGCGCCACGCAGCTGCGAAATCCGGCGAAGTACAGCTTGGCCGAATGGCTGCGCAGACACGTGGCGATGTCACGCAAACTCGTTCTGGTTGTGAGCTGCGCAAAAAGCATGCTCAGAAACTGATCCCAGTACGAGAACGTGAGCGTCGGGTAGCGACCCGCGTACTGCGAAACGCAGTCATTGAAAACCGACCGAGGCAGATGCGCGGTGAGCTGCGCGAATACGAGCGGGCCTTTGAGCATCGGACACTCCGCCAAATAGCCGGCAGTGTCCAACCGAGCTCAACGAGCGACGATATAGATTTCTCCGAAGGCCATCGCTTTCTCCAGACACATCAACGACTTAGCGCTCAAATAAGAACGCATCTCCGGACAGTAGTGGGCTTGACCCGCAATCCAGGGTGCCGCGATTGCCGCGCGCTGCCTGGCGGCCTATGCCGAACCAGCCGACCCGCGGCGGACGAGCCTGCCCCTGCCGTGTTCAGGGCTTGCCGCCCGCGATGAGCTCCTTCATCGCGCGCCAGGTTTCATCGGCCACGATGCGCACCGGCTCGCGCCCGTCCTGCTGGACGTAGCCGGGCTGCTCCGCCGGGCGGTATCCCAGCTGGATCAGCTCCCATGCGATCGCGCGGACCAGCGCCGCCAACTCGTCATCCGGCATGCGCGAATTCTGCGTCGCGCTTCGTGAAGGAAACGCGACGGTGCGTAAACAACCCTTTCGCGACAGCAACTCGAGCGGCGGGCGGTTTCCGCCGGGCGCTTGCGCTTTCTCAATGGCCGAGCTTGCGCGTCGAGGCATGCTCAGGACATCGATGGTTGTCTCCTCGGCGGGGGAATTCCAAGGAACCCGCTGTTCGACCCCCTGCGGCAGGCAGTTGCAGGGGGTTCTTCTTTGCAGGCTCGCCAGGCGGCGGT